>JALWZC010000024.1:0-37183 GCA_027002875.1 Desulfurococcales archaeon | reverse complement strand
AAAAATATTTTTAAATAAATTTAGATTTTTTAAGATAAATTTAGTCTTTTTATCATTGCTATATTCATTTTTTAAATAATTATTTAAATTAGACTGATGAAAGATTTCGGAGTAAAATTTAAATATAGATTCTAGATTAGCAGCTATCCTTTCTCCTTTAGGAGTCAGATACCAGAAGCCATTTTCATGGTTTACTAGGCCTTTTCTTCGTAGAATTGAGAGGTAAGTAGAGATTTTCTTTGATGGTTCTCCCGTAAGTAGAGAGATATATCTTGTAGGTGTGAAGGAGTGGCGTAGTATTAGTAGTATTAGATATGTTAGTTCGCTACTGAAACTATATTTTCGACGGGGCATTTTTCACCACAATTAACAGTCTCTATACTACATTTTGCAGTTTATTAAATATAAAATTTATCTTGCTAAATAATACAAGTTAGCTTTTTTATTTGTTGAATTGCTAAATATATTTTAGATAGCTGGTTTTGTTTCGGGTGTTTGTTTTTGGATGGTTATTATCTTGTTGGTAGTGTTTTATTAGTGGTTTTGGTTTTGATTGTTGGTTTTGTTGCTGTTTCAATGTTTTTGCCTGTTTATGAGCGTGGTGGGGGTTCTACTAGTTGTTCATCGACATGTACTGGTAGCGTATCCACGGCTTCCCAGGCTCCTGCTGCTTCGTCGGGTACTAGTTCATCTGTATCATCCACTATATCTACCACTTCTACTTTATTGACTGCTCCGCCGCCGGGTAGTCTTCGTGTTGATTCTTATGATATTCGGGTAGAGAGTGGTACTATTAGGGTTGGCCTTGTTTTGAAGAATACTTATCCTGTCGAGGTAATTATTGAGAGGATTTATCTTAATGATACACTAGTGTATCGGGGTCCCAGGGTAATAGATCCATGGAGCCAGGTTACCAGAATAGCCGGTGGAGACACGGGCCTAGCAGCCTCTATGTCTAGCGTGTGGATCAATACAGGCATTAAACCAGCCCCAGGCTCAGAGCTTCTAATATGCGGTAAAACAGTAACCATTGGAAACATCACTATAATCTACACTATACCCGGAGTGGAAGGAACCTATAACCTAACACTACCACTAAAACTACCGGAATGCATAATTAATAACAGCTTCTCATCATCTTGGTTTCGCTAGGTGGATATGATGCCGCGACGAAAGAAGTCATTGTATGAATGGTGGATGGATCGTATTAATACATTAACGGGTTTAAATCCCTCGCCGAATAAGATCTTCAACGTTATTTCTAAAACTATTCCTAAGGCATTTGACTATCTATATTCTCGCGGTCCGTGGACCGGTATAAAATTGTCTATTCTAGCTTATTACCTGGATGTTTATACTATTATTGCTAAGAAATACTTCAACCAGATATGCTACGTTGATACATTTGCTGGTTCCGGTATTGTTAAAATACATGAAGGTAACGAAAGCTTACTACTCTATGGTTCTCCTCTGCTTAGCATTCTTGTTCCAAGGCAAGAGAAAAAATTTGATAGGTATGTATTCATAGAGCTTGATTATCTAAAATCCGCTATTTTACGGAAAGCCATTGATGCTCTAGCTGAATGGGGAATTGTCGATTCCACGAAAGTAACAATTATTACTGGAGATATGAATTATGTAGATTACTCCTATCTTTTGAGGAATTGTAGGCATTCTCTTGTGTTTGTTGATCCAGAGGGAACCGAGCCTAAGTGGAGTACTATTAATAAATTGCTGGATCTTAATATTGATCTATTATTTAATTTTATGACGTCGGGTATTCGGCGAATATGGGGTAATTGGCGAAATGGAAGATTTAGTAGTGTTAACGCCTTAGATGAGTTTTACGGCGATGATTCATGGAAGAAAGCTAGTAATGATGAAGATCTATTAAATATATACATTGATAAGCTACGTAGTAAGAGAGATATTGTCATACCTATAAAGGTAATGGGTTCTCATGCATTCTACTATCATATTTTACTAGCGGTAAGACGTACTAGTAGAGGTAATCCCTGGTTAAGCCCTATAATTAAAAGTCTTAAGCCACGTATCGAGAGAACCGATAGTACTGTGTTTAATAAGTTAATCGAAGTGTTTAGAGGCCGTATGAAACCCTTAACTTTTTGACGACTTATTCTTGTAGTTTATTATTGATTCATTCCATGCAGGCCTAATTGTTTTCTTTACTACTAGTGTAAACTCTGATATCTTTCTAATTAGTTTCAAGGTTTTGCTTAGCGGGGGTTCGGGAAGCTTCCAATTATAATTATCGTATCCAACATATACTAGGAATGGATTGATCTCTCTAATCCATTCCACGAATTCTTCTAAGTCGAAGTCAAGAATTGGTTCTATGGATACAAATTTCATGTCCCATTTTAATTCTTTCATTACCTTATACCTTAAACTAGGTAGGGGGGCTAGCGATATACGTGGACTGTGGTTTAAGTAGAGTTCATCTCTATTTGTCTCTATTGTTGCTCCGAGTATTGCATTTGGTGGGAATCTATCTATGAAGTCAAGGTATCGTATGGGATTCTTTGTTAGGAATAAAAAGTATGTATTAGGGAATTTCTTTATATGCTCTATAACTCTGATTATCCATTCATCCGGTACACCATTACTGAATAGATCGCCCATGTCTGTTACAAAAACCATACCGCCCTTAAATTTTTTCTTAAATTCTTCTGGATGTAGTTTAGGAAGAAAGCCGTCCTTGTATTTCTTACTATTCTTCAGTTTAGTTAAGGCTAGTCTACGTGCCCAACAATAGATGCAATAATGTGTACATCCGGTTATAGGATTCCAAGTCTCACTTATTACGCTAAACATTTTTGTATGATTCTTAGAATCAAGCAAATGTCTCATAAAGTTCATTATCGTTCTATATCTACGAATATCTCGCTCCAATTGTTGAAGCTCTTGATATGTGATATAGGATACATAAGTTCCAACTAACTCTTTAGGAAGGTATATACGGCCAGTTGGGTTCTTTTTGCCACTTCTTTTAACTTCTTTCAGTCTCCTTTTCATTAGAGTTATGATATCATTCATAGCTATACTACCTAGTTCATAGCTATATAATAGAGTGAATAGCTATTATTTACTTTAAAAATTGTCACTTTTAAAAATTGTCATCGATTTCTTTAAAAATCGTGCGATGTTGAATAATTACATACAATTAAGTCTATTTTGAGACTATATTCCTAGTTGTTTTTCTATTTCTGTTATTCCGTATTCCAGTATGTTATGTTTGATGCGTTCGATCTTTTCTAGGATCTTTGTTCTTTTGTCGCGTGGTATTCCTTGTTTTTAAATTCTTGTTCTACTTATCTCTCGATGTATTCTATAAGTAGTACTATTTGGGCTTGTGTGCAGTTCATTTTTGTCTTTCACCGTTATTTATTTAGTAGGATGTACTGTAGTATAGGGGCGTTTCGATAATGTAAAAATAATAGTTTCGCTACGGAGTGCTTTATTCTTCATTGGTTTACTGCTCAGTTTCTTCCATGGTTTTCTCCTCAGGCGTGGCTAGTTCTAGTGTCCCGTCTTCTCTTATTCTCCCTATTTCGGCGTGGCAGGCCGGGCATACTAGTCTGTTGTCATCTGTTACTATCGGCTCTATAGTTTCTCCGCAGACCGGGCACTTCAGTCTAGGAATCTGCAGCCGCTTTTCTCCCTGTGAAACCGGTGTTTCTGGCTGGACCACTTGTTGCGTCTGCTGCGGGGTTGTCGGAGCCTCTACTTGTCTGGTTTTGCTGGGCGGTCTACGCCTCATTAATACCATTATCAATACTATAATCAGTACTGCTCCCAGAAGTCCACCCAGTAATACGCCAAACAGAATATCGGCATATTCTGTTCCCGTGCTCTCGGTCCTCGAGGGAGCACCGGGAACACGTGGACTCGTTGTCGGCTGTGTAGTGGTTCCCTGCTGTCCTGGTACAGCCCCCATTGTTATGGTCTTTGTCTTGGTTATGGTCTTGGTCACGGTCCTGGTAGCTGCTACACCGCTTGATCCACCCGAGCTCTCCGTCTGGCCGGGAGAAGTAGTATTGTTTGCCGTTGGACCGGTGCTTCCAGGATAGTAGACTATTATTTCCTCGCTACTTTCTTCGCCACTGCTAGGCTCAGGCGTTGCTTCCCCTGCGCTTACAACAACTATTTTCTCGAGCTCTCCGCGAATCCTAAGCGGGACTACCACAGTCTTATTGATTATTTTGTCCCCGATTCTTATCATGACTGGGAAACTAATGTTTACATCACTATTGCTTGGCTGGGCGTTGATGAAGTAGAAGTCTAGGACCAGGATAACCGTCCGCACAGTACCGTTGTCGTCGGGCCCCGCTATAACTGTTATGTTGAATCTTATTTCTTTGCGGACGACGAGTATGGTCTGGTCTTCTCCCCGTACAAGGATCCCTGGTGTAACTAGGGATAGGAGTATGGATAAGACGAGTATTAGTCCTAGGTGCTTCACGTCTTTCCCCCATACGAGAATAGGGATAGAATCTTCCGTCTACCGTCTACCCGGCATAGTGTTTACATGTATGGTGCTATGATTCATTACTGTTCCAGGCTACTTCTACTAGTTGTTCCACTTCCCGTATTATATCATAGTATCTCTGATGGCGGAAACGGAGACCCGTTATCTTCCTAATCCACCTGGCTAGTTCATCCTTGTTCATGTCGGGGAAGAACTGTGCTAGCCTGTACCCTAGGTATACTGCTGCTAATAGGTTGTCTCTCTCCCTGGTGTCCCTAGTCGTAAAGAGCCCATCTGTCCTGGCATCGACTTTTACATAGTTCCTAGGGATCTTTACATCGTTGCCCGTGTCTAGCCTGAAGACGTCTCCAAGCAAGTCTACTACTGCGAATCTCTTCACGAAGTCCTTGGGTATACCCTTATACGGGTCTACCCCATATCTCCTAAAGATCTCGATTATCCCTTCCAGGATCTCTTCCTTCTGTAACCGGCTACGCCCAACAACGTCGTCGAGGGTTGGCTTGAACCTTGATATGAACATTGCCTTGGTAACTATGTTTAGGAAACTATAATTGAAGGCTCCTAGGCGTAGCAGCATTTCCCGGCGTAGCCTACTATCCATTGCTACCAGGCTCTTCCATATTGTCAGCGGGGAGTTCCTAAGGGTTTTCTCAAGCAGGAAGTCGAACTGTATATTAGCGATAACCGTTAACATCATCCTCGTAAAGCCCAGATCCTCGAAGAAATGCCTTATCTCCATGAAGTCCTTTACATCCTCTCTCCTGGAGCCGCTACTGCTCTCCCTGCTGAGATAGTATCTCCCGGCGTCATCATATACTATTACTATGTATTTTAGATCCTTTATCTCATCGTAGTGTTCCCTACACCATTCAAGTGCATCCAGTTGTCTCCGGGCCTCTATGTAGATGAATCCCCATTTATCCCCGACTTCTTCCTCGATCCTGGCAGCTATTTTCCTGCTAAGCGTTGTCTTGCCAGAAGTCATGTAGCCGTATATGTTCGCTACACGTAGATCCACGTAGCCTGGTATCTCCTCGGGTATGAAGTACCTGTAAAATCTACCCTTAGAAGCGTTCCCCACGGCCATACACCATCGCTCTACGCCCCTCTACTGGTAGCACGTCTTTCCTAGCGGCCTTGGCTAAGGCTATGTAGATTAACGCCTTGGTCCGGCCGGAGAGCTTTAGCCAGTTCTCATTAATACCACTGTTGTCTCCTGCCTCGGTTTCGTCCAGGTATTCTAGGTGGCTGAGTATTATGTCGCTCATAAGGTTTGATTCGAGGAGCTTTCTAGTCACTGGGTCTAGCTTGTCGAAGTCTGTGTAGGCTGCTAGTGTTGATAATACCTTGTTATATGTTTTCTCCACGCTTTCCTGGAACTTCTTAATGTCTGCCTCTATGCTTTTCAGCAATGTATTGTATAGTTGCACTATAATGCTTTCACGTGGATCCAGCTGTACCGTGCTCATCCTCTCCCCGTTCAAGTGTAGGGGTAGTAGCTACTGGTTTCTTGAAGAACCATCCTGGTAGTAGTTCCTGGAACGTGTAGAATAGTATTGATTTTAGGAGTAGGAAGACTCCAAATGTTACCGGTATTGCTGCTATGGGTTTACTGGTTGCCTTATTGTATAATACTATGTTTAGCAGTGTTGTCCTATATGGTGTGGCTAAGAGGATAAAGTCTATCGTTGTAATGATGAAGTCTGCGAAGAGCATTGCCCGGTAATAGCTCATGTCCTTGGAGAATCTCAGGAACAAGTAGATCCAGATAACTAGTTCAACCAGTATAACGTACAGGGAGCTCATGGAGCAGCTACACCCACGCCTACGCTTGAACCAGCCATGTAGCCTATTATCAAGCCTATGATGAGTGCTACAATAGCTATTCCCGTCCAGAACCGTTTCTGCCGGGCAATTATCCTCTCAGCCTTAGACTGTATCTCCTCGAGTACATCACTAGTCATGAGCTGGGCCAGCCTATACGTGGAGTCATATATCTTGTCGCTCTGCCTCTCAATACGCACAATTACACCATAGAGCCGCTTTATAATCTCTTTAGCGACCTCTGCTTCCTTCAGTAGATCCTTAAGCATCTTATCCTTATAGCTGGGATCGTGGAGTTTCCCGGTGAAACGCATTACCTGGCTAAAGCTAAGCTTAGACTCCGGCACGGGCCCGGGAACATAAGCGGGATACCCCGATACTATGCCGTACTCGTGGAGACTGATATACTGTATGCTGGGTGTATGGAATTTCACCTTGCTGATACTCATAACGTATATCGTGAGGGAGATGAGAGCCATGATCATGTATTCGTTGAATATGTTCATCATAGCCATAATCATGAAGACCGTGTAGAGTATGAAGAGCCAGGTAGTCGACCAGTTAATAGTGAACCGGCCGAACATTTCCCCAGGGGTTAACAGTGTAGCGTATACGAATGGGTCCTCGCCCGGTACTATGGCTGTCTTTGATATTGTCCCGTACCTGCATTTTATCATGGTAATATGCTTGGATCTAACTATGTTCTCTATCTCGTCATCGATAAACTCGTAGACGTCGCCGGTTTTATCATATAATACTAGGTAACGCCTCGGAAACCAGGGGAACAAGTACCATTTCAGTTTCTCCCTAAGTGTTTCAGGCGGAAAAACCATTTATTCACCCGTAGAAGTAGAGGGGAGAAAAATAGTCTTTTCTCCTGTGTAGCTGTGGGCTTCTCAGCTTCGCATTCACCGTCTTCCTCGAGGAGTTCGAGCAGGTATTTCTTTGATAGTTCCACGTGTGCTATTGCTAGTGAGGCTTCTTCTATGCTTGCATCCCTCGCATCGAACCGATAATGGATCTTGTCTCCTTGGACTACTATATTTATCTCTATCAATACTCTACTTCCTCTTCCTTCTCCTAAGCTTCTGAAGAGTTTTGGCAAGGTAGAGTCTTCTTAGTGTTTTCTCCGTTATTTTTATCCTTCCTTCTTTCGCCAGCTTAATCGTGGCCGGTATAGCCCTGTCATTGATATCTCCCTTTTTAGTGATGGGATCGAATCCCAGCTTTCTCTTCAATTCTTTTCGGTGTCTTTTGAACCACTGAGTGAGGGCTCCGGGGTGCTTTACTGCTTCCTGGATCCATTTACTCTTACGTGTTCTCCTAGCCATGTCCTGTTCCCGTTTATGTGTAGGGGCTGTAGCCATGTAGGATACTACTAGTCCCAGCATACTCAATAGTAGGACTCCGAGTATGAGGATTCTCTGCAGCGTTGGCTGATAAGCACCCTGACTCCGGCTCTGATAGTAGTCTACCAGGTTCTGCAGAAAAGTCGTAGCAGCCACTAGGAGCAACGCTATATGCATTAATGCTCTCTTACTTCTCTTGAACCTCACAGAGAACCCCATTTATAGAAAGGGAGAAACGACTAGTGGTTTTCGTAGAGGAAACTTAGTTCTTCAGGATTGTATTCCTCGGCTAGGTTCCACCAGTACCAGTAGTCGTCCATGACTCTTTCTATGCCGTATTTCCTAATAAGCCGCTTAATCTTCTCCTTCTTCTCCCGGGGTAGCCATAGGAATTCGAAGTAGTTAAACAGGTCCTCAAGGGTTATTCCCTGCTCTAAGTATCTTCTCCGGATCTCCTCATAGAGCTTCTTTTTCTCACTTGGGCTTAGCTCGTCTATGTTGATTCCTTTTCTTTCTCCTACGAGCCTTCCTAGCAGTCTTTTTAGCTTCAATTCTTATCCCTTTTCTCCATATTGTTAATGGCCCTATATGTATGTGTCTAATACTTTCCCCTTTAGCGAACTTGTGGCTATGCCTATTTATACCAAGTAATGGGCGTGTCCCAATAATTACTCGTGTCTCGACTTTACCTCTTAACATGTTCACGACTGCTCGATATTTTATGGGGCCAATTTTCTTTTCAATAGGTCTTTTAAGCTTTTTCGCTTTTTGATAAACTATTAGGATAGGGGCTATGAAGAAGGCAAATATGAAGCCCGTTGCTATTATTATTGCTAGTAATATCCAATTCACTTTATTCACCGTAGTAGAATAGGGAAAACCTTATGGGTTTGTGTAAAAAATTATTTGAATCTGGCTAGGGCTGTTTTCTTGAATCCGTGGCGGCTGTAGAGTAGGAGTAGTATTATGAAGAATAGGAATAGTGATCCCATGAGTATGTAGCCGGCCTTCATACCCTGCTGTATCATATGGGTTGCTACTAGTCCGCCAATACTCATTAGTAATAGGTAGCTGCTGATAATGTTGTCCCACTGGGTCTTTGTCTCTCTGCTGAAGAGTATTAATGCTACTAGGGCTAGTACTATCCACATGCCGTACCTAGCTATTGCTTCAGGCGACACGTAGCCTAGCTGTACCGCTATGACTGATCCTATTGCTCCGAATAATAGTATCATGATTATGGTTAGCCAGCCAGTATCCTTTAGGGCTGAGAGCCTATTCATGCTAGACCACCTTCTTAGCCAATATGAATAGGGCTAGTAATCCGGCTATGGCTATAGCAGCCTTCTGTCTGAGGTCTAGGCTACTCCACCACCCCCTAACCCTGCCGAGTACGCCGGTGTTCACAGTATCGTTGCCAGTATCCGCGGATGTAGCGGTGGATGTAGTTGTGATGTTGAACGTATAGCTCGTATGGTTGGCGTCGACGGTGATATTGTAGGTGTAGGTGTTGTTCCCGACTAGGATCTTCACCTGGTATGAGCCGGCCGATATATTTGTGAAGCTGGCTGTCCCATTAACTATTGAGGCATTAGCTACTAGGCTCGTCCCATTATATATTTCCACAGCGCCGGCAGAGGCCGGAGCCCCGTCAACATACACATGTATGACTAGATCGTATCCTGTAGCACCACTAATAACTATGCTAAGCATCATTGTAATCAATACCAGTATTAATGTCAGCCGCATAGTTAATCTCCCAGTAATATATAGGGAAGATTACTCTACTCCTTTCTCCCCGGAGAGCTTAACCTGTGGTAATGAGGCTGTGAAGATTATCACCATTAATACCACTATATCGATGATCTCTGTTCTAACCCTATAGTAGATCGTAATGTTTAAATCCGCTGCAACCCTATCAGCAGTACCACCTACTAGCCCAACAATGACTATACCTGATACCACCACGCCAACTATAAGTAGCCAAGCCGTGAATTCTTCCAGATTCACTTTTCCCACCTACATATATATGTCCAGAAACCGGGTAGTTAAGGTGAAGAACTGAAATAAGCTGTCATAGGCTTAAAAGAGCTTCAATAAGCTGAAACTAGGTAGAATAAGTTGAAAAATGACTTACTTAAATCTTCCTAACACCACCTTACTCGATCCGCGTGTTGCCAACACGAGTAGAAGGAATAATCCTGCCAGCCCCAGCAGGATCCATTTCCAGTTGTTTCCAAGCCAGTTCCATGCATTGGTTAACCCGCTGAGGAAGCTGTTTAGCAGTCCTAGTTTCTCTGCTATCTCTCTCCATTGTTCTGCCCACTTATCGTATATTCCATGGAGCTGTAGTTGCTGCATTAGCTGATCTAACTCTGCCTGTGTTAGACTCCAGGTAACAGATCCAGTTATCATTTTCAATGTTCCATTGTCGTTAAATAGCCATCCCTTATATGTGGTGTTAGTATCCGTGTAGGTCAGTTTATAGTAGTATTGTGACATGTCTCCAGACTTCAGGTTTTCGACCAGGATATTGTCCGTGTATTCTACTATGTCGTAACTCCTTGTATCGTTATGGTATACTGGTTTTACCCTGATCCATAGATCCTCTTGTTTATTATAGTAGTATAGCTCGTAGGGTCTGCTGAAGTTAAGTGTTATAGTGCTAACCGTGGACCAGTCAATTATCGGGGTTCCATATCCCCCTTCCGAGGGTGGTAGTGCTAGTAGGTACTTTATTACTTCTGGTGCTAGGTTGAGGAAAGACATCCTTGAGTAGCTGAACAATGCTAGTGTTACATCGTTGAATAGTCTTACAGTTTTCTTGTAGCTTAGATAGTATTCGCGTGTATTGGTTGTAGAGTTGTATACAGCATATTCATCTACTAGATCCTGCCCGTAGCAGTCCGCCGAAATAATAGTATACACGTAATGCATTATGTCATGCTCTATATCGTAGTAGACATCACGTATAATATAGCTCGGCGGGGGCTCATTACCTAGTACATAGTAGCCCAGAATATAGGCATCCTTATCCTCACGGTAGAGATCAGTATAGACCTGGACTGCGAAAGCATTATTCACAACCTGGTATCCATCCTTAAGCAATGAAATCTGCGGCGGAGTCATCTTGGGGAGTATTCCAGTCATGTAGTGTATGTTTGATATTGTAGCAGTAACGGTTACTGGACCAGATGAAGAGCCCATTAGTATGTATCCCGACACTGAAAACATTACCTTGCCAGAACTGCTGGGTGGTATGAGATTCTCTATATTATCGTATTCATTTGTAAACAATATAGTGTATTTTCGACCACTATACTGATACGTTTTATATACATAAATATTCGTGGTAAACTCGAAAGTGTTTCCGTTTCTAGTATATACTATACCATTAGCGTCAAGATTATTCGCAAATTGATCTGCTTTACTCGAATTATCAAATACGATTTTCAAGCTTGTAGTTATAGAGTGTTTATAATGCATTGTATTAGAGGAATCTGTTGTAGTATATTTTACTGTAAACGTCAGCCACTGATAATAATTGTACTTGCTTAGATCATCAACGTGATAAACATAATAGTCTCCGCCAGGAAGCCACAGCTCTTTTCCCGTTCCTTCAGTAACCTCGAATTTCTCACCTGAATAAATACTCCAAACCCTCACATCTGGGCTTGTACTACCACTAGACACCTGCACTGAAGAAGAATATGGATCCGAATAATCTACACGTAACTCTAAACCGCCGCCGAGTTGTTTAACATATACTAGTCTATTATTTATTGTAAACCCATTAGCACTTCTGATCGGCTTAGGCGTTACATTACCGTTTTGATCTATATCGTATGCGTGTGCTAGGATTATTACTTGTAGTGGTGTTGTGAATATATCCCATACTAATAATACTGTTTTCTGGTATTTGGAAGCATAGACTTTTCCCATCCATGAATCATAGGCTCCCTGCACCAGGCCTACGAAGTCTTTTATACTAGTAATACTGAACGTTACTGGGCTCACATAGTTCCAGAAATTACTAAGATCCGTTAGTGTGCCCGCCACAGAATTCCAGAAGTCTTCTTCACCCTTCAACAACTGTTCATTCTCAGCAATACCCACAATATATGATACATGAAGTATTTCCCCAGTACGGTTCCACTTCACTTCTTCCTTGATCTTGTATATGTCCCAGCTAAGCCATAGGAAGGATCCAGTCTTCTCCTCATAGTACTGGTTATTCTCTGGGTCCTTTACATGGAATCTATACTGGTAGCTGGTGTCGAGGTATATATCCAATGACTGATAGTTCCAACCAGTATCCTCATCATACCATGCAACCTCGATATAGCTCTGATTATAAACGAACCTCACCCATGCCTTACCATCGCGTCTAACTATCGTTAAACCCTCGGGATTACTAGCAAGATCCCACTCAGCACTACTAGGTGGCTCCCCTACAGTCTTAAATGGTACTACTGGTGCTGTTTCGAGTTTTAACACATAATGCTGGTCCTCGACGATGTGGACTAGTTGTCGCTGGTGATAGCCGAACCAGTAGATGTCTATTGTATGATCGCCAGGGCTGAGCGGTAGGACAGCAGTCTCGTTATCGAGCGGGCTTCTGATGAAGTCTCTTAGATTATACTTTTCTTCAGTATTATTATCCACCACGATCCAGAAATAGTCGGCTAGGCTTTTTGGGCCTTCATCCGTGTTTATGGTTGTATTAATGATTTTTTGGATATCGGCAATACTCCATACTGTGCCGAGATAATCTTTTATCGCTAGATAGCCTGTTCCAGCAGCGTATAGCTGGGGTATTACCTGGGCTAGGACGAGGAATAATATTACAATTACGAGTACGGCCCTACTCATACATTCTCCCCACTAGAAAAAGGGGCGAAAAATGGTTAGAATCTCCTAGTTCTCCTAGATCCAGCCGCTAATGCTATCAAGAGAACACCTAGGCCTAATACGAGTAGTACAATTGCAATCCTCATCCTGCCGTATTCAGGAGTAGGCGGCGGATAATCAATAGTGGTAGTTGTTGACGTACTGGTACTGTTATTGTTATCGCTGATTCTCTGTATTATTATCTTATTGGACAGTGCTTTTACTAGTACATATGTTTTATTGTAAAGAGTCTTCTCTCCTATCACAGTTCCGCCGTTAATAGTGTAATAATTGTATTTCTTAGGGATCATTAATGTTAAGCCATCATAAGTAAAGGGAAGACTAATCGTTACGGTGCCCTGTGTTTCTGTAATGTTCCATATAGTGTTGTTGAGGAGTTTTAGTCGTGCCTTGTATACGTTGATGAATTTTTCTGGTTTTACTAGGATGTATTGATCCGTGTGGTTGTTGATGTACCATATGTAGTACTTGAATCTCTCCATGTTTATTGTTTCGAAGGGGTGGCTGAAAATGTTTACTGGCTCCATTCTCTGGTATAGTCTCTCCATGTAGTCGTTTATTTGATGTGTATTGTCTCCGAGGGTGTCAACGTAGACTGCTCCATCCATTCTTACCTCTGTAAAATAGTCTACTACGCCTAGGCCAGCCGTGGACATGGAGATTACTCCGAGTTTTCTGAGTGCTGCATAGAATTCCTCGTCATCACCCTTATAGTACCCATATTTACCATAGGGCCTAATCTCTACTCCAGGTACAATCTCGTTGAATGTAGTGTTGAGTAGGTTTACTGACTTGGTTATAAACTTGGTGATCAATGAGGCATTGTATGGGGTTGAGCTGCATGGCCAGTATATTTCAGTACCATAGCCGAGGCCTGTGGCCCAGTGGTTCCATCCGTGTTCCACTATTTCAACGTACCCCTGATTAATCCAGTTGCTCACAGTATCGATTATTGTGGGATCGTATTGTTCCGTAATATTGTTCTGTAGTCCGAAGCTAATCGTTGATGGCGAGGTAAGACTGTTAATAGATGTCGGAGTAACATCATACTTGTACCCGTTATACTGTATTACTACATAGTCAAGGGTTCCCAGCGTATATTCTGGGTCATCATCGAAGTCTCCGTTTCGGTTTAAGTCATACCTGATAGTATCAACTTTTCCATCTTCATCCTTATCATATATTATAAACGTAGTATTGATCTTCGAGATATACCCGTTTAATAGTAAAGAGTAGTTCCCAGTAAAGTTGTAGCCGCTCGGCAATCCCGAGGCTAGGCTCGATGAGGCGAGGCTACGGCCAAGTGCTACTGCTCCAAGCATAATCGAAGCATTATACCTAGCCAGTACATCATTAATTAATGACTCGAGAATACTCATAGACTCGGCTCCAAGACCCATATATGGTAAAAGATCATCTATTCTCAAAACAGCCATATCCCTTCCATCAATCCACAGATAACTAAACACATCGAGACTGCTCCACGCATACTCCTTGAAATAATCAAGAACAATCTTCTCCAATCCAGGACTCTTCAATCCATACTGGGGATACACGAGGATCCTGCCCTTATAGTATTTCATGGTGAATAGTAGTGGGTGTATTCCGTCGGTAAAGTTAATCCATGCAGTTGTATTCGTAACGTTCCCCCGAATCTTGATCAAGTAGTCTGGGTAAACCGTGTTAGTATAGATCCATTCATTGCCGAAAACAGTATTCACAGTATGGTTTCCCGTGGGTTCATAGACTAATTCATATGTAATATTCAATACATCAGCAATAGTGACAGCGAAGAAGTTGTTACATATTAACGTACTACCATTACCAACCGCCCACAGCAAATACTTTCTAACGCTGGGATCAATACTGTATGCACCAGCCCTGCCCAGAGCAACGATAAGAGATGTATTAAAATCACTAGGAGAAGCAATATCAGTAGAACCACTAAGATACCCCCGAAGCCGCCAAGGCACACCAACAATAAACTTCTCAACACCAGTATCAAAAGGAATAACGTATCGTCCATAACCATCCCTATCAACAGAAGGAACAAGAAACAATGCATACACGCTCCTCGAGACAGAAGTAGCATCGTTTACGGATTTTGTTATGGGTACTAGTGGGATAGTTGACGCTAAGACCAAGATTATCATTATTATAATTGTATACCTTATCATTGGTAACCCGTTTTTAAAGAGGGAACGCATAGTATTTTGTATGGGGGATATTTATGTATTGGAGAATTCGATCGGAAATGAATAGTTTCATGGAAGGATTGGTAGCTCCTATTCTAGAGCTTATTGTTTCGGTAACTATTGCTGCATTCTTTGAAATGGTGCATGCTATCAACAATAGCATTGGAAAATATGGTTTCGGCTTCATTAACTTGGGCATTGAAGCATTAAATTATAGTTTACTCATAATGTCGTTTCTAGACATGGTAAGAAATCTCTATATTGGTTATAGCAAACCGGGCAGGACGCTTTTCATGGTTATGGGGGAATTCGTGTCGTTATCTTTAATATATGGTATATTTATCCGGTTAGCACCGATTAGTTTTGTAATACTAGTGTTCTCCATAATTGTAATGATTATTGGAATAATGCTTAGAATGCTGGAAGAAATTCCTCATTGGATCTAGTGAATAATTATGGATGCTAGTATGTCGCTGTATTTTTCCGTGATTATTTTCTTGATCTTTTCTATTTTCCTAGATCTGTGTTTTTCCGAGGTGAGGGAATAGATTATTTCGTTTATCTTGTCGAGTAGGTGGTTGTATGGTGTGTTGTGTAGGACTGTGAAGTAGACTATGTAGAGGAATGCTGATGCTTCGCCGTTTAGGTATCTTATACTATTACTGATTCTTTTCACGCCGTCCCGGTCTAGGTCCACTCTATCGACTAGTTTCTTTGCTACCGAGTACAGGGCGCTGAGGTACATTCTTGCCGGGTCATATTGTGATAATCCTATTATATCATATACTATGAATACTAGTTCTAGGAGTTTCACCCGGTTAATACGCCTGTATACTTCTCTTCTCTTACCAGGATCCTTAACATGTTTCAGCAGTCTGGCCAGCCTCTTCCTTTCCTCAGCGAGGTTTCCAATAAAGGATATACTGTGGTCTTCGAGGACCTTATCCAAGGAGTAATAGTTTACCGTGTCCGCTATATTGTCCCCCGTTATAACACCGTGTTTCGTTATAACATTGATTTTGGAAGCATTATAACGCCTCATATACGTCTTATAGATCCCATTAACCTTGAGGATGGTCAAGCTGTCCGTTCTACCATAAACTATCCTTGCTATCTGTCGATAGCTTAGCCCCAGTTCTTCCCGAAGATACCATATATGACGGGCAATACTCAAACTAGCCCACGCTCCTTTAGGTACTCAACGTAGACCGAGAAGAGTCTATCCGCCCAGTTCCTGGTATCGAGATAGTGGCTGCCGGTAACTGATAGTTCCCTGGTGAGAATTAGATTGACAGCGTCTAGCCTGATGTTGTTTTCTCTGGCTATTTCTTCTAGGCGTTGATTAGTATATTTACGGAATAGTTTGAAGCTTATTCCTAGCTGCTTGTTCAATATATCCTTTAACTTCTTATATTCTATATGTTTTCCCGATATTTTGATAAATGGGTAATATATGTAGTCACAGTATTTGGATCCAAGCCTTACTCCTAGATAGTATCTGCAGAATATATTATTACAGTAGAGCCTCGGCTCGAATGAGCCATATGGGTGTTTAACTATTTCACCCGGTTTATAATCGTTAAGCATTAACACTATGTGTTTAAGCCTAGCACCGCCTAAAAGTAGAAACGCTATATCAGTATAGCCGGCATCCCTCATACTCTTAACATAGTCCATAATAATATTGTCCTCGACACGCTTCTCTCCCGACTTCTTACTAGTAGGTGTCTTTAGGAATAGGTTATAGTGTTGTAACTGTTCCCATGTTATTTGCCCAATGCCGAAGAGATACTTTACATAGTTTCTCCATGCCCGGATATGACTCCTACGTCTCGGTGGCCATTGCTTCTTACTAATTATATTGGTATAGTCTCTGGCTGTTTCCGGGGTAACCCTGTCTAGTAGCCATTCCCCGAATCCTTGGACTAGGGAGTTATCCACAACCGGCATAGGCAATATATTCCGTTGTGTAGTTAACTTATTAGTTATTGGGTGGCCCGTGGCTGCGATAGGGCGCCGGCCTGCGGAGCCGGAGATCCGGGGTTCGAATCCCCGCGGGCCCGTTTATTTTTACGGGGTCATTTTCAAAATTTTCTCGATGGTGGGGTTTCTTGACTAATGGATTCGTAGTAGTTATTACCGGTATTCCTAGTAGTGGTAAGACTACGCTTGCCGGCCGGTTGGCTGTTTATCTTCGTAATGCTGGTTTTAGGGTTGAGGTTTTGGATGGATACTTTATTCGTAGAATGGTTCTTAGTTATAGTGATACTGATTTTGAGCCAGGTGTTACTGGTAGGATTCTGGGGTGTCTTGGCTGGATTGCCCGTTTGCTTGCCCGTAATGGCGTAGTCGTGATTGTTAGTGGTGTTTTTCCTAGTATGGAGTCTAGGCGGAGATTGTATGAGTTGTTGGATGGTATTGATAGGGTCGTTGTTTACTTGAAGTGTAGGGTTGAGGTTTGTAGTAAGAGGGATAATAAAGGCTTGTATAAGCGGTTCTTTAATGGTGAACTAAGAGTTCTGCCGGGTATTAATCCTCCCTACGAAGAACCCGTTAATCCTGATATAGTTATTGATGCGGAGAAGACTCCTCTCGGAGAGGCTGTTAGGATCGTAGTTGATTATTTGAAAATGAGGGGTTTTATTTAGTCAGTATCGCCGGACTTCTTCATGGTTTAATAGTCCGAGTCGGTGGTTTTCATCATCTATAATTCTAATGTATATTTATTTCCCGGTTTAATTATTATTAGTTTACTTGATGAAGAGGACTCTTTGGGCCTGAGGTTTGTGATGAAGACGGCGGAGCACTGATTACTTCTCTCTACACTTCTCCAGTATTCTTTTCGCATTAATTATTTTCCTCGCGAGATTTATTGGTATGTTGAGGGTTTGTGCTAGGTCTAATGGGCTGAATTCTGTTTGGATGTTTTTCTCGTATGCTAATAGTTTATCGATGTATTCTGCTGGTACTGTGTAGCTGGTTATCCTTGTCCTGCGAATATTTACTACGTAGTAGGTCCCGCCTACCCGGTATAAGTGTTTATTTGGGGTAGTGCAGTAGTCTTGGAAGAATTCCTCGAGTATCTTGGTATAATCTGGTATAACTATTATCTTCTCCCCGCTATCCATTACTAATCCGTATTTTTTAAGCCACCATATTGCTCTTCGTAGAACCTGTTTCTTCAAGCCAAGGATTTCTTTTAACTCATCTATTCCAAGCCCGGAGTAGCTGTATATATAGTATAGAATTGGTATGAGCCATGGCTTACGAGTAGCAACGAACACTAATTTCTCCCTAGGCTTTAAACCTATTCTCTCACTCAAATCACTACACGCTCCTTGTTCCCTGATAATTATTGTTTTTAGCGGCTATGTTTATTTCGTGTATGTGTTATAGTTATGTGTTGAGGCGGTATGTTATGGTTGAGTATAGGGTTAAGGATTTATCGCTGGCTGATCAGGGGAGGCTTAAGATTGAGTGGGCCGAGCACCACATGCCCGTGCTGATGTATTTTCGTAGAAAATACAGTGAATCAAAGCCGTTTAAAGACTTAGTGATCGGGGCTACGCTACACGTTACTAAGGAGACAGCTGTTCTTGTTAAAGCTTTAAAGGATGCTGGTGCTGAGGTGTATTTGTCGGCTAGTAACCCCTTATCTACCCAGGATGATGTAGCGGCTGCTCTTGTAAAGTATGGTATTAACGTGTTTGCTTGGCGTGGGCAGAGTAGTGACGAGTATTATTGGTGTATTAGGCGGGTGGCTGAAGCTAAGCCGGATATAGTACTCGATGACGGTGCAGATCTCCATGCTACGCTGCATAAAGACTATCCTGAAACTGCTTCTAGGCTTATCGGGGGTACTGAGGAGACTACAACTGGTGTTATTAGGCTTAAAGCTTTGGAGAAGGATGGATTATTAAAGTACCCGGTTATAGCTGTGAATAACGCGTTTACCAAGCACTTATTCGATAATAGGTATGGTACGGGTCAGAGCACTTTCGACGGAATACTTCGTGCGACAAACATACTTATCGCTGGTAAAGTCGTCGTAGTAGCTGGTTATGGATGGGTTGGCCGAGGAATAGCTTTGAGGGCTCGAGGGCTTGGCGCTCGCCGGGTTATCGTTACGGAAGTCGACCCTATTAGGGCTTTAGAAGCTGTCTTTGACGGGTTCGAGGTAATGCCTATGATTGAAGCCGCAGAGGTTGGAGACATATTTGTTACAGCTACTGGGAATAAGGCTGTTATCAGGAGGGAGCACATGGAGAGAATGAAGGATGGAGCATTACTCGCTAATGCAGGGCATTTCAACGTTGAGGTTTGGATACCTGACTTGGAGGCTCTATCGGTTTCCAAGAGGGTTATAAGACCTAACGTTACCGAGTATAGGTTGAAGGATGGTAGAAGGCTATACTTACTCGCAGAGGGTAGGCTTGTAAACCTTGTAGCAGCTGAGGGTCATCCCAGCGAGGTAATGGATATGAGTTTTGCAAACCAATTCATGGCTGTTAAGTACCTCTACGACAACCGTGGTAAGCTACCCCCTAAAGTATTCAATCCACCGATAGAAATCGACCGCCGCATCGCAGAGCTAAAACTTGAAACAATGGGAATAAAAATAGACAAACTAACACCCGAGCAGAAGAAATACCTAGAATCATGGAGCCTAGGAACGTAACTACTAGAAAACCGACTAGAATCTTTTTGATACGGAAAACTACTTATAACCCCCCAATAAGAATTCATAAAGATATGGAGATAAATATTAGGGGCCCGTAGCTCAGCCAGGTAGAGCGCCGGGCTCATAACCCGGTGGTCGGGGGTTCGAATCCCCCCGGGCCCATGAATTCTTAACCAACGTGTAGGGATGAAAGTCTTTGCATTCTCGAAGAGTTTCCCCAACACAATTCTGGGCTCTTTTCCTTAATCGATATCGCAATGCTATAGGTAATTTGAAGACTTATGAGTGTACTCCTTCCTACTTATTATCGGATATTGTTAGAGAGTTGGGGGTTCGAATCGGGAAGGCTCCGGACTATATATCAATTACTTCATTATTAAAACTACCCTTACCGCTTAAAAACAATAATCTCTATCCAGTAAGGCTTGGACAAGGTAGAAGTAGAGGAGCTCGATTCGTTATATGTCGGGCTTCTAGCGGTTATCGCGATGAAGTCTTTACAGCTTCAGAGCTTCTTGATCGGGAGCCTGATATTATACTTCCTTTTAACCCCAATATTTGGGATTTATTATCAAGGATAAGTGGGGAATCTCTAGCTGCATCTGCAGCTTTAAGAACCATTAATCTAATTTATAATGCAAATTATGTAATTCCCCAGTATAGAAGCGCTAACAGCATATTCCGATTCAAAGTATCCCCGCATTCTACGTCTTACGAGTATTCGGGCCAAGTTGAGGTTGATTCTGTAGTATTTAGTGGTAGTAATAATTCATTTGTTGTTGAGGCTAAGAAGTTGTATAGGCGCGATGATGGAGTTTTTAAGTTTCAAATAGGCTTCTCTATGCAGACTATTTCGGAGCATCTAGGTATTCCTGTTCGCGGGGTAATTGCTGTTAAGATGAAGATTGGGGTTGAGGATATTATACGGGTTGCTTTTTTAGAACCCATGTCTACGCCGGGTAGGGATATTGTTATTAATAGTTTACGTATAAGTTATCTGGTTGGTGTTAAGAAAACCGCTTTCTAGGAATTTATTTACTCGTAACTTGTAGTATGTATTTAAAGGCTGCATCGGCAGCTTTTGCGCCTTCAGCAGCGGCTGTTATGATTTGTTCGAACCTGTACTTGCATGGTCCTCCGGCGGCGTCTCCTGCTACGTATATTCCGGGTAGATTTGTTGATTGGTCTGGTCCTACTTTAGCGTACCCCCTCTCATCGAGTTCTACACCGATCTTCTCGAGGAATTCTCTTGGCGGGACAAGCCCTATTTCTACGAATACTCCGTCTACTGGTATGATCTTTTCTTCACCTGTAACCCTGTTTTTCACCCTAACTGCTTCAACCCTGTTATCGCCTATGATCTCGGTTATTATACTATTCAATACAAACTCTATATTCGGCGTTTTCCTAGCCCTATCAACATATACTTTGAAAGCGCGGAACTGGTCTCTTCGATGGATTATTATGACTTTTGATGCGAGTGTTGCTAGGTAGAGTGCTGATGTTAGGGCTGAGTTTCCTCCTCCTACAACAACTACTTTCTTCCCTCGGAATAATGGGCCGTCGCATGTTGCACAGTATGATACTCCTTTACCAGCTAATCGTTCCTCTCCGGGCACGTTTAAGCGTCTCTTTTCGCTACCAGTAGCTATGATTACTGTATAGCCGCAGAAGTCTCCATGTACTCTAGTCTTAACACACCATTTATCACCGCTCTTCTTAACATCTATTGCTTCATCAATGATTATTGGGACGTTATATTTCCGGACGTGTTTAACGAACCTGTCTACTAGTTCATTACCCGGTATTTCCGGTAGCCCCGGATAGTCGTCTACTATTGGAGCCTCTGTTACGAGTCCTCCTACAAGTTTAGTTATAATAACCGGGTTCAACTGGTATCGAGCAGCGTATAATCCAGCTGTTAAACCAGCTGGTCCACCACCGATAATCACTACATCATACTCTTTCTTCTTAGGAACTATGTGCTGTATCTGGGTAAGCCTAAAACTACCGCCAAGGCCTGCTTTCAACGCCATTCCATTATCACTTCCATCAATAATTCTATCCATCCATGGATGGATTATATTACGGGTTTATTACTTATACTTAAATAACACTAAGATAATAGGGCTATGAATACCTCGTACTCTTAACCGTTGAGGGGAAGCCTATGGAGTATACACGCTTAGGCAGAGACGGCCCCCGCATATCTAGAATAGGGCTTGGAACATGGCAATATAGCGAGGCATGGGGTTTAGTAGAGTATAATAAGGCTAAGGAGATTATTAGGGAAGCGCTCAGTAACGGGATGAACTTCTTTGATACTGCTATGGTTTATGGTAGGGGTATGAGTGAAGAGTTTCTTGGAAGGGCTCTAAGGGAGCTTGGCGTTAAGAGGGAGGAGGTAGTTATTGCTACGAAGATCCCCGGCGACTTCCTTTCACCACATGATGTTTTTAAGAGTGTTGATCGATCATTGAAGAGGCTTGGCGTAGACTATATCGACCTCCTACAACTACACTGGCCGCCCTGCTGGCACAACCATGTTACGTGTAAGTATATGAGGGCTTTGGAGAGACTAGTGCATCTGGGTAAAGTGCGTTATTTAGGGGTTAGTAACTACCCTATAGCCTTGATCGAGGAGGCCAGGTCCTGTCTCTCAACTATAGACTTCGCTAGTATGCAGTATAGGTATAATATTGTTGAGAGGCAGGCTGAGGAGGAGCTGATACCCTATGCGGAGAAGAACGGCTTCACTTTCCTCCCATGGAGCCCCCTAGCTAAAGGTGCGGTTACTGGTAAATATACACTGGACAACCTGCCCGAGTTCCAGGATGTTAGGCGTGGCGACCCGGTGTTTCATCCAGTGAACTTCGAGAAGGTTTGGAGAGTTGTTAAAGTATTGAAGGAGGTTGGTGAAAAGTATGGTAAGACTCCTGCTCAGGTAGCATTGAACTGGATGGTTATGTATAGTAGCCGGATAGTGCCTATACCGGGTGCTAAGAAGCCCGAACAAGTTAGGGATAATGCTGGTAGTGTCGGTTGGAGGATGAACTATGAGGATTGGCGTAGGATCGACGAGGTATCTAGGAATATCGTTATCGAGTATTCTACTTGGTACGTGTACAGCTAAAATAAACTAGGCTTTACTACATCTACGATAAAGTATTATCCCGGCTAAGACACTGCCCGGTAATCCGGGTGGAACCCCTATTATAGATGCTTTTTCCACATTAACCATTTCATCCTTACCAGGCTCCATTTCACCGCCGGGCAGTACTATTGCTGTATCAGTGCTTAGCTCAGCCGGGTCTAGAGGTACGCCTTTACCGCTAATATAGTAGGTTTTAGAAGGTTTAAAGATCTCTACTAGGTCGTTGATACTCGGTAGTACTATTAGTGGTTTTCCAAGCTTATATGATAGCTTATAGGCTTCGGGAACACCGATCTGTGCCGCGGCACCGACGGGCTTAATTATGACTGGCGTTGCTTTTCCAAAGTTATAAACTGTTTTCACAAAATCCATAATTCTTTGAACACTCGAGGATCCATAGAGACCGATATACATTCCGCTCACACCTCTCCACTATCCATTTTATCTACTAGGAATAAAGCTATAGCCCTAGCTAGGGGGACGGGGACTGCTTCGCCGACTTGATTGTATTGTTCATCCCTACCGCCGTAAAATACGAATTGATCTGGGAAACCCATGAGCCTAGCCTGTTCGCGGACAGTTAGAAACCTATTCTCCCACGGATGAATGAATCTCGAGCTTCCCAGGACGGTCGGCGCGATCTTGTCAGGGTTAAGCCTTATAAGGTTTGGAAGCCTCCTACCACGAGCCCCCTCATAATATATCATCGCCTCACCCCATCTTAGCCTAGACGCCCTTTTCAATTTACGTAGTGGTAGAGGCGGCGGAGATTCATGATTTGGAGGGAAATCCCCAGGTGGGGGCAGGTTTTTGAGGGCGTCCCTTACTCTTAGCTTGTGCTTATAGGGTTTTGGGTTAATTTTAACGTTTGAGATAAATACTCTTAATCTATGGCTTGGTGTACCATAGTCTTCAGCTCGAAGCTTATTGAAATATATTTTCTGGTAACCGGCTCGTTTAAACTCAGTTATCAATGCATTTTTTAATCCGTTATCCATAATAGCTGGTACGTTTTCCATTACAAATATACGGGGTTTTAGCCCAGAAATTATCCTTATAAAGTGTAGGGTTAACTGTCCCATAGGATCATTATATAATCGATCGATAGGGTTTTTCCTTCTCCTAGGATTCGCGCCGGTAAATGGTTCGCATGGCGGGCTTCCAATAACAATGTCGTATGAGTCCCTCCCGATAACGCCCAGTATATCATCGACACTAACGTGTTTAATATCCTCCATTAGGTAGTGAGAATAGGGGAAATTCGCTATATAGCTAAGAGCGGCTGGGCGGAAATTATCGATTCCCAGAAGGGGTTTAAATCTCCCAGTTAGTGTAAAGCCTTCGGCGAATCCGCCTGCACCGGAGAATAAATCTATAAATCTATATATCTGTTTCAAGATTATAATACACCGAACTTTCTCAGATCCTCGTCGATCTCCTTGATCTTTTCCTCGAGGAATCTGATCTCATCACTAGGATCATATTCTTCGAGGAGCTCACCATCATCAATACATCTAAAGTCGTTATTCATTGCTTCCTCAAAAGTATATCTCCTACCACACCGTGGGCAAACCATTATTGTGTGTTCCTTCAAGAAGTTTAAGCGTGTCAATAGTTTTTCCCTAGTCTTTTTCAGCCTAGTTAATAATATGCCTTCAACCTGGTCTTCGTTTAGGAACCATGCATGTATACCTTTATCTCCACGTTTTATCCTTTTGAATCTTATTATTGATTCATCAGCTAATTTCTGAATAATGCGCCGTGCTTCATTTGTCTTTATACCTATTAATTTACCAATAGCATCTTCCCCTATAGGCTCGGGGGACGTTATTATTATCTCGAGTAGCTTCCTGGCTTTATCGCCGTACATCTTGCCTACGAGGTCTACAAGTACTTTAACGTTGCCTTCAATCTTTACTTTAGGCTTTTCCTTCTTCTCCGACTTCTTTCTTCTCGGCAATTACTTTCACCTTCTTCCCTTTTCTAGATGGTACTATTATAATCTTTGCATCTGGGAATGTTATATGTAGTTCTCTACCATTATAGTATCTATCGAGGAATACAGCGAGCGCTGCTACTTCGGAGTGTGGCTGGTGTCCGATAGCTACATTATAGTCTGCTTCTTCATAGAAGAATGGGGGTACTTTTTCAGCTCCAACAATTATAAGTAGGTCTTTGTTTCTACCTTGTTCCCTTATCTCATCGATCACATTGTCGATGTGGAGTCCATACATTGTTAAGTGAATAACCAGTCCACCATTCTTCTTCCAGTTTAGCACGTATTTCTCCGAGTTGACCCCCATTTCAACATGCAGATGCCCACCCCATCTTTCTTCTACTTTCCTAATAGTTTTGAGGATTTTTTCATCGATTATATCTCCGAGTATGAAGCCGTTTGCACCAAAAGCCCTAGCTACCAGGGCTACGTGACTCGTTATCCTCTTATCCCTCTGTGGCCTGTGCCCATACCTTAAAACGTATATTTTCTCCGCCACTCTTGTACACCGCGGCTATGTAGTCTAGAAGTTTATCAATGTTTAGTCCATTAACTGCTGATATAGGTACTATTTCATTGAGATTGATCGACCTGTTTATATTGTTAATAACTGTGATCAAATGATCATTGTTTACTAAGTCTATTTTATTTAACGCTATTATTATTTTTTTACCATGAACCCCTATCTCGCTGAAAACATTTAATGCCTCGGATAATTCAACTAGTACATCTCGTACAGGCTTAGATGCATCTATAACGTCTACGATTATATCCGAGTACTTTATTTCTTCGAGGGTTGCATAGAAGGCTTCAATGATCTCCGGTGGAAGATCCCTTATAAAGCCTACCGTATCTGTAAAATATATTTTGACTCCTCTATACATTATTGCACTAGTTTTTGGTTGGAGTGTTGTAAATGGTTCTGGTCCTACGGGTTTACCTAGCCCGGTGATCTTATTGAATAGTGTAGTCTTACCGGCACAAGTATATCCTACGAGGGATACGTGTATAGCTTCCTCTCTTCTCCTTCTTTGTCTACGTACGCTTCGTATTTTCCGTAGTTTTTCTATTCCCCTCCTAATCCTCGCTTCTCTTTCCTTTAGCATTAGATAGTATCTCTCGTAACCATACCTGCCTGCTCCTAGGAATCCGTGTAATTCTCCTAATTTCATAACCCTTATTGCTTCTTTTACTAGTGGGTATTGATGTTTTAGCCGGGCTAATTCTATTTGTAGCTTGGCCTCTCTGCTTCCAGCATGTTCAGCAAATATCTCCAGTATTAGTAGTATCCGGTCTAATACTTCGATACTGAGTTCTCGATAGAGGTTGATTATCTGTCTAGGCTTTAATCTATCCATTATTATTATCTTATCTATATCTTCGAGTAGCTTGATCTCGTCTAGAACTGGTATCGTGATATAGTATTTAGGGTTGGGTCTTCTGATAGTATAGACCTCTACTATTTCTTTGTATAAAGTTTTGACTAGGCTTAATTCTTCGTCCATATAGTTGATATATTTATGTGGTAGTATTACTACAACCCTAATATTACTATGCATTTCTAGATCATACCCTATTATAAGTATTATTTCTTCTTGAAACGCACGAAGTCGCCAATTGTGTAATAGTCTTCTTCTCCTCCTTCTATTTTTGTCGATGATTCCTCCACGATGGGTTCTAGTAGCGTGATTCCTAATACTCTCTCTAATCGTCTAGCTAGCTCTATGCTTGGCTTTAATCTGCCTGCTTCTATCCTCTTTATAACATTTTCCTTTTCCCTTACTTTTTGTGCTAAGATGGCTTGGCTCCATCCCATTCTCTGCCTTGCCCTTCTGATACGTTCTGCATAGTCTTCTACGATCTCATATTCTTCTTCCAGTATTCTGCGGCTTATCCTCGTCTTTGTCCATTTCTTAGTTTGTGTTGTTTTTCTATGGATTCTAGTGATTTGTGTTTCTTTAACCTTTCCTTGTTTTACTAGTCTACGGTAACAGTCTGGGCATACTCTTAACTCTACCCCTTCAACAACTACTGTCCTACACATCCTTGGATCGTATACTGGTCTTCCACAGATTTCACAGTAGCATACCTCTGATTTCATTAAGCTCCTCCTCGCCGGGTTGTATGTGTTATGATATACTATGGTTTTTAGGGGTTGTTATATTCAATTATATTCTAGGTGAGGGGTAGAGATATGAGTAGCGATGTAGATGAGCCCTTCGATGTTGATATAAATTATAGGCATCACATCGAGTACTTAAAGCACCGTATACGTAGACTTGAAGATGAGAACCGTAAGTTAATGGTTCAACTACAATATTATAAGTCGCAGGTTGAAAAACTAATATCTCCACCATTAATTGAGGCTACTATTATAGATGTGCTAAGAGATGGGAGGGTGTTAGTTAAGAGTAGTACTGGGCCCAACCTAGTTGTAGATGTATTAGATAGAGTCCCACGCGACTTGATACGTATAGGTCAACACGTCCTACTAAATACTAAGGGCTCAGCAATTGTTGAAGTATTGCCGGAGTATGAAGACCCCTACGTAAAGACTATGGAGGTTATTGAGAGGCCGAATGTATCCTTTAGCGATATTGGTGGTTTGAAGGAGCAAATTATGGAGCTTAAAGAAGTTGTAGAGCTACCGTTAAAGCATCCTGAAATGTTTGAAGAGATAGGTATTGAACCACCTAAGGGGGTCTTGCTCTATGGCCCGCCTGGTTGTGGTAAAACGCTGCTTGCAAAAGCTGTTGCCCATGAAGCGGGTGCTACTTTTATAAGTATTGTTGGAAGCGAGTTAGTTCAGAAATTCATTGGTGAGGGTGCGAGGATTGTTAGGGAAGTGTTTCGTCTGGCTAGGAAGAAGGCCCCATCGATAGTATTCATTGACGAGATCGATGCTATAGCTGCTAGGAGGCTGGATATTGGTACTAGTGGTGAGAGAGAGGTTCAGAGAACCCTTATGCAATTGTTAGCGGAGATAGATGGTTTTAAACCCCTTGATAATGTAAAGATTATTGCGGCTACGAATCGGATCGATATCCTCGACCCAGCTATTCTGAGGCCCGGCAGATTTGATCGTTTAATCGAAGTACCGCTACCAGATCTGGAGTCTCGCATAGAAATATTCCACGTACATACTCGTAGGATGAAGCTAGCTGACGATGTTGACATTGAGGAACTGGCGCGTTTAACTGATGGTGCAACAGGTGCTGAGATTAAGGCTATCGTTACCGAGGCTGGCTACTACGCGTTAAGGAATGGTAGGAGGATAGTGTTAATGGATGATTTCCTGCAAGCTGTTAAGAAGATTATGTCGAAGAAGGAAATACGTGATAGCAACTTATCCGTATTATCGAGTAGGAGGCCTAAGCATAGATCCAGTATATTCCAGTAGTTAATACATGGTGTCATTTTTGATTAAACGCCCTCCTCTCCCACATGAACTAGTGGAGCTACGAGTCCTAGCTCGCTTCCAGTTTAGGGGTGTTGGGGAGGAATTTATACCGGAGGATGTACTTGTTGCTATTAGTCCTTCTACCGGGAAGATAAGGTATCTTGAACGTAATGGTGCAATATACCTGTCTATTAGAGCTAGTGATTATCGGCTACTTCTCCACAAGGCTAGTGGATATGTATTAAACAAGCTTCTCCCACACCCCTATCTAAGAATCTATGTTAACCCCAAGTATGCTCCATATATTATGGAAGGGGGTAATGTTTTTTCAAAACACGTAGTCTATGCCGATCCGGCTATCCGGCCGGGTGATGAAGTATTAGCTGTTAACAGTAAGACTGGTGAACTCTTAGGTGTTGGGAAGGCGGTGAAGCCTGGATGGGTGGTAACATATTATAAACGGGGTGAAGCATTAAGAATACGGGAAGGAGTACTTGAGGATTGAAAACTCATGGTTACTCGGAGGATTAGGCTCTTCACACTCGACGAGATAAATAAGGAGGAACTTAGAGGCTCAACATTCATAACGGGATATCAAGGCTTTGGAATGGTTGGTTACCTGACAAGCCGTCACTTAGCCATAGAGTTAGGGCTTAAAAGGATCGGGTTTATACGTACACAGTACTTTCCTGAAGCAACATTCTTCAAACGAGGTATAGGGATAATTTATCCCTTCGAGCTTTACTATGGAGAAATTAATGGTAAGAAACTATTAGTGCTTGTAAATCATGGAATACCACACGTAAGGGAGAGGACGAATTTTGCGGAGTTCCTCGGTAAACTAGCGTCGGAGCTGGGAGTAATAGAGACAATACTTGTTGGAGGCTTAGACCCGGCTATAAAGGAGAGCGAGGATGAAAAATATAGGTGGATACCGATAGGAAAAACAGAAAGGAAACTAAACGCACCCCTTCTAGAGGAAAAACACGTTATAGGCCCACTGGCTTTAACTATAATGTTTATGAACGCTTACCGCATACCGGGAGTAGCTATTTTCTCCTATGCAGAACTATACCGTCCAGATCCTAAAGCTACAATGGTTGCTGTTGAAGTGATATCTGAAATGCTGGGTGTTAAGATTAAAACTGATAAATTAGCCGAGGAGATAAAGATCATAGAGCAGGTCGAAAAGAAGCGGGAGGAAATAATGAAAGCCTTGGAAGGAGAGGTTTCATCTGAGAAACCAGGGCATCAAATGTATATTTAGCATGATAATGCTTGTTAGGTAATCTCTACTATTTTTACATCTATTGTTTTCTTAAGTTTTTCTTCCAGTATCTTAGCTATGTGTTCGCTCCAAGTGTTTCTCACATAATGTATTGTAATTGCTTTGGGTTTAATGATCATTATTTCGCTTATGATTTTCTCTGAGTATTTTTCCATAAATACTATATTGATCGATTCCTCGTGTTGGAAGTATGGATAAGTGTTTGATAGTTCTGGCGGGAATATTCCAAGGTAGGGATGGTATAGTAGGATGTTTCCTTTACTCATTTTATTGCTTATCCATTCCTGCTGATTATATGGTTTGTATAGTGCGGGATATAGTTCTACATATTTTCCTTTGTAACTAGTCAATATGTTGCTCAGCGTATTGTGTCGTATGCTTACTAGTCTAGGATTATACAGGCTATCGACATCTATTAGGAACATTGCGTAGGGTGAACCCTTAGTTAGGGGATTATACTTGTTTATTAGATCAAGGTATTTCTTTACGGTTTCAAAAGCTTTCCGAAGCGTTGGATGGGCTTTACTCTTATATTCTAAGTACTCCCATAGCCTACCTTCTTTAATTGCTTGTTTAGTATTTAATAGCTCCTTTCTTAGAATGTAGAGATTGTGTAAAGATAAGAGTTTTACTCTTTCTTCTCTGGATAGTTTTTGTATTTCTCTAGCAGTGTATTTGCTGCAGACTGGGCAGTTGCAAGGTAGGTAGCTCAATTCATCAATTCTTTTAGTCCCTGTTTCAGTCATATATCTGTCATCTCTAGCGTATAGTATGTAGCTTGCAGAATCGAATAAGTCTCCTCCTAGCGCTACTAGGAAGGGTAATATCATTGGATGCCCTACGCCAAATACATGGAGTGGTTTGTGGGGGGGTAAATATAGTCTAGCCGTAGCAACTAGTTCTACGATCTTACTATAATCGTATCTTTCCAGAAAAACTGTGGGTGAGCCGAATGCGTGTATGTGGTATGGGTATCTCCAAGCCCTTATACTAGAATACTTGACTAGCTCCTTGTAGGGTGCCCCCTGTATTGGGAGTACCCATAATTGATCCGAATCCATAATGACTGGTAGGGCTTCTACTGCTCTATCAAAAGTCGTCTGTACAGCTTTCCATGCTTCTCCGAATTCCATCCTCGTACCTGTTGGTATGTCTAGTATTACTCCTATATCCACACCGATCTTTTTCTCGTAGTTTACGATCGTCTTATTATCTATTTCTACACCGCCGTATACTAGGACTTGGTATCCGCCGGAATCAGTCATTACTGGGTGTTTCCAGTTTAATGATTCATGGATACTCTTTATTCTGCCGCGATTCCTCTTATAGAATAGGTAGGCATTTGTAATTATTGCGTTGAATCCGAGTTTATCGATTGTTTCTAGTGAGGGTTGTTGTCTTGTAGGATCTATTACTGGAAAAAGATATGGTGTCTCTATTACTCCGTGCTTTGTTCTTAAACGTGCTATTCTACCGGCTAAGTCGTATTCTCGAGGATCAAAGTACTCCAATTCCTTTTTAACCCTGTAGTAGCTTCTTTCTCTCTTCTATGTATTTAGTGAAGTATTCGTGTAGTATTTCTGCGAAAGGCCCTATACCTTCGACTCCTTTCTCTGAAACCTTGTATCGCCCCTGCACTTCAACTATTCCGGCTTCCGGTATTACTTTAACCTGATGTTCGCGCAGTTTTAGTTCTCTGAGTAGATATTGCTTGAAGTCTTCTGGATCGAATAATGGTATTTCAGTCATTAGTATCTCCGAAATACTGTCTCCGCGGATTATTACTCGTGGATATTTTGCTCCATTATTATCTATCGCTTCCTCAAGCATAACGTTCAACGATGGATGATCGAAGCCTGTTAGTAATCCTTCATACCATTTACCATTGACTAGTATTACTTTAACCTTTTTATCAATCATACTGGATAATCCAGCCATGAGCCTTCTTGAAGCCTCCATTAAAGCCATCATTTACACCATTCAGTATTTTCTAATAGTAAAGCTAATATCAGTTAACACATATATGGTTATTGCGCCTACTATGGAAGTTTAATGGTACATGGGTGTTTCATGATATGCCTGTTTACGAATGTAGTGTTGAAATGGTTGAGTCTCTAAGGCTTCCAGGTATGTATAGGGTTAAGACTAAGTGTGGTGATACTAGTATAGAGTTTGAGATTAGTGAGAAAATAATGAGGTTTAATGCCGGGGATAAGTTAAAGATTAATGTATCTACTAATAGGGATGAATGCTTAGAAAACGAGTTTTGTGGCTGGGGATATGTTGTATCAATTACGAAGCTTGAAGACAAATATAGGACTGTTATATCGCTTCATGGCCCATTAGTTATAATCTACACCGAGAATAAGCCAAAATCACCCTTGAAAACTATGAACAAGGTCTATATAGGTATTTCGCGGACTTAACACACTCTTTCCCGAAACTATCCCCCTACAATTACCCTTCACGTTTTAACTTTCTTCTCCTATAATGGGGAAAGTTATGGATACCGAGTATAGCTATCTAAGACTTTACCGGATAATTGATAGCTCGGAGGAAATCATTAAAGAAGAGTTAAATAAGCTCGGGTCTTTTATCAAGTCTAGAGCGACTATTAACAAGGATCTTTCCTATATCGTTATAACAATGGTTAAGAATGGACGTGTAGATGGTATAATAGCTGTAGGCGGTGATAGAGAGAAGGTTGACCGGGAAATAGAGATAATAATAGGATATATAGATTCACAGCTGGAAACCGTTGCAGCTGAGAAGATAGGTAGAGTTAAATCTTATGAACAACTACTCATACCCATTAAGAGGAGTTTTTTCTGAGAAAGCCCGGCGTCGGATTAATAATTCCAGAGTTTCTACAGCCTATAGTAAAGTATCCAAGACAGGACGTATTTATTACTAGCGTTGATGGGTATATTATTATTGCAGAAATTGTTAATACTATGGTTCCAAGGAAAGCAGTTATTCCTTCTAAGCAATTACTGCAGCACACAATAATACTTGGAGCGACAGGATCAGGTAAAACATTTACCTGTTCAAGGATAGTTGAGAGGGCAGGAGAATATTCTAGGATAGTAGTTGACTGGCATGGAGAATATAGTGATCTGATAGATGGTGTGGAAATAAATCCTTACGACTACCCGATAAACCCTTTCATCAGGGATTTACCTGAGACTATAGAAGTACTAATAGATGCTATCGGGTTGACCCATCCGCAAGCGTATATCCTTGAGAAAATCCTTACCCAGAGTAGTGGCTCTATAGATTCAATCATGGCTAGGCTGGAAGTTTTTAGTGATGAATCGGCATGGATGAGGGAGAGTAGGTTATCGCTAATTCGTAAACTAAGCCCGTTAGTCCGAGAAAAGTATCGGGGTTTATTCAATGGTGTTGATAATGATTTGTTGGGCTTAATTGATAAAGTGAGGAAGCCGTTGATAGTTAATGTATCAGTTATCAGGGATCCATTTATACGTAAGCTCTACACGGTACTATTGTTAAAGAATATTTTCATGCATGGTATTAATGAAGGGTTTAAGAGGAAAGTATTAGTGGTTATTGAGGAAGCGCAAAACCTACTGGGAAGGGATAATCCGGTAGGAGTTATTTCCAGGATGCTAGCTGAAATTAGGAAGTTCGGCATAGGCCTCATACTAGTGTCTCAGTCTCCTTCAAGTCTTTTAGAGGATGCTATGAAGAATACTAATACAAAAATAATACACACACTTAAATCATCGCTCGACCTAGAAATAATAAACAAAATACTATATTTACCACCAAGCATACAGAAGATAATACCCTACATGGATGTTGGGGAGGCAATTCTTCAGTCTAAGACTTATAAAAAACCGGTGGTTATAAGGGTTATATAAGTGTAAAATAATCCTAGTTAATATTACTCTTCCTCTTCTCCGCCGGGTCCTTTACCTGTTTCCTCTGGTTTTTCAATCTTTGAAGCAGCGATTACATCGTCTATTCTCAGTATTATGGTTGCAGCTTCTACACCTGCTTTTATCGCGTTTGCTTTAATGCTTACCGGCTCTATTACTCCGAGCTTCATCATGTCTTCTATATCTCCGGTGAATACGTTGATACCATACCATTTACCGTCTTCCTTCTCGTGTGCGGCGCGGAGCTTCATAATGATCTCTACCGGGTCTAGTCCAGCATTTTCTGCTAGAGCCATTGCTAATCCTTCGAGGCTCTTAGCGAAGGCTTCAACTGCTAATTGCTCCTTCCCGCCTATCGTCTTAGCGTATTTCCTGAGGTGTTTTGCTAGTTCTACTTCAACGGCTCCACCGCCTGCAACGATCATTCCATCCTTTATCGCGTCTGCTACAGCTGCTAATGCGTCCCTAAGGCTTCTCTCAGCTTCGTCTACTAGCCTCTCAAGTCCTCCACGGATCACTATGCTTACAGCCTTTGGGTTCTTGCATCCCTCGACGAACACCATCTTATCTTCTCCAACTTTCTTCTCCTCAACTTTCTCGGCTTCACCGAGGTCTTCGGGTGTTAGGTCGTCGATGTTGCTTATAATCCTCCCGCCTGTTGCTTTTTCTAGTTTTTCCATGTCTGATCTTTTTACTCTTCTTACTGCTAGTATTCCTTTCTTTGCTAGGAAGTGCTGTGCTACTTCATCAATACCCTTCTGACAAATAACAACATTAGCACCAGTAGAAGCAATCTTCTCAACCATTTTCTTCAGTATTTCCTCTTCTTGTTCTAGGAAGGCCCTCATTTGTGATGGATCCGTTATCCTTATCTCCGCATCGATCTCAGGCTTCTCGATTTCAAGTGGTGCGTCTATTAATGCTATTTTGGCGTTTTCGACGCGGCGAGGCATTCCCGGATGCACTACTTCCTTATCAAGGACTACTCCATAGACCAACATGCTGTCTAGGAGGCTTCCACCGTATTTCTTTATGATTTGGATGTTGTCTAAGTCTATGTAGTATTTGTCTCCGCGCTTCTCAGCTATTTGTTTTACTGCTTTGACTGCTAGTTCTGCAAAGTATTCTCTTGCATCGTGTACTGCTTTGCTTGTTAGGCTTGTCATTGCTATTTTCTTCAGTGTTTCTTCATCATCGATGTTTATCGGTACGGCTATCTCGTATAGGTATTTTAACGCTTCAGTCAGGGCTTTCCTGTATCCGCTGACTATTACTGTTGGATGTATGTTTTTATCAAGTAGTTCCTCGGCGTGTCTTAGTAGTTCTCCAGCAAAGATAACAGTTGTCTTTGTTCCATCACCTACTTCTTCATCTTGTCCCTTAGCAATTTGTACTAGCATTTTAGCTGCTGGGTGTTGTAGTTCTGCTTTGTCTAGGATTGTTGCTCCATCGTTAGTGATCGTGACGTCTCCCAAAGCGTCTACTAACATTTTATCCATTCCTTTCGGTCCTAGTGTTGTTCTCAGCATTTCTGCTACTGCTCGTGCAGCCATGATGTTTGTTCGTAGGGCGTCTCTGCCTGTCGTTCTCTGTGTTCCTTCTTTAAGTATTAGTACGGGTATACCCATCGGTTCGACTACCATCCAGTATCACCTATCAAGTTTCCTTTTACCGCTTAGGAATAACTAAGCGAGTATCATGGTTATGGTTCCAGATATCATCCATGAAACCACTTCTATATAAACCTATCCCTAATTGGAGCGGGGATATGTTTTAAAAGCCCCGAACAAGATAATCCATGAAGACGACTAGTATCTGCGGGGGATTATAGAGATGGGTAAGGTTAGGACGAAGATGATTAAGAGGACTGCTAGGGAGTTACTCGAGAAGTATCCGGACTTGTTTATATGGGACTTTGAGCATAATAAGAGGGTTGTTTCGCGCCTAGTCGATGTTAAGTCTAAGAGGGTTAGGAACCAGATAGCCGGGTATATTACTCATCTAGTAGCGATACAGTTGAAGAGGCAACAGAGATAATAGTTCAGCCCGGGTTTAGGCTATAAGCTTTGAGTCTCAGAGATAATATAATTCTTGGTCTTGAAGCGTCTGGAGACGGAGGGTACTGGTTATCCTATTTAGGATATAAAGTTGGCTTCAAGATCTATAGGTGTATTGGGGAGAAAGCCGGTTTCGGAGAAGAAATAAATAGATTGGATCTTCCGAGTAATTGCCCAGTAGCAGTTATCCCATTAAGTATGCTTTCCTCCGCTTATCAGTTGATCCAGGGTTTAGCGTATTACGTAGGATCCGAAAAGCTCCGGTTGAGGATAAGGAATAAGGGATTACTGCTTGCAGTCCTAATTACGGGGAAGCGGCAGTTGAAGGATTACATTTTAGAAGCTAGTGATTCGTATAGTGAAAGTGATAAGATATACTACATTGTAGAGATTAAATGTAGTTATTCCTGGAAACCTCCTAGTAGTTGTCAAGCTATAAGGATCGAAGATTTAGGCATAGCCATTCATCCAGCAGTAAAAAATCTTAAACACTTACTCGATATAATATCCTAGTGGGCAAGAGATCTACCATTCTTCCTCTTCTTCCCACCATTCTTCTTCCTCTTCCCACTCCTCTTCTTCTTCCCACCATTCCTCCTCGATCATGGCTCGACACCCGTCCTAACTGTTTCTTAACTCGTTCTATCCATGTATAGATTCCACGAGGATTGGTTAAAAGCTATTACTCTAATTGATTGAAGTATTCCCCTGTGTTGAGAAAGCCGTATGGAGATACAAAAATAATCCAGGGGGTTCTAGTATTACTCAGAACCCCCTTCTTCCTCCTGAAAGGTTTCAAGGAATACTTCGTAGTATTCTCTTAGTATCTCCCTTTCTTCGGGGGATAATGCTGCTCTCTTTGCTACTGTAGCCTTTGAAGTAATGACTCTCTTCTCTTTTTCAACCTGGTATTTTAAACGGTAGGATTCAGCTGTTTTCTTATCTGCTTTAACCTCGTATCCGCACCTAGTGCACCTTAAATAGATCTCATCCCCCTTCTTTACGGGTATCATTGGTCCTCCGCATCTGGGACAAAACTTTACCATACCATTACCCCGTATCCTCTATTTTTCACTACGGACTACTGTGCATATGTGGTTAGAGATTAATTCATAATGTCTTTATAAAACTTCCCTTCTATAGACACGGTATAAACTTGTAACTACAGTATTTAGTAGTAATAATTGAGGATTTATATGGGTCAGTACCTCACCCGAATATCTTCATTGCACTTATCTCCAGTGCTCTCGCCGTCGCCACACATCATCCCTTAATACTATTCTTTATTAAACCGGGTTAAATCCTTAAATACAGTGGGTGATTAGTGCCTGTTATTCCGTGGATACAGGTATTGTGGGGATTGATTGTTTTGGTAAGGGTTGCCGTTGTTGATAGAGAATACTGTAAGCCTAGTAAGTGTAATCTCGAATGTATACGCTTCTGCCCAGTTAATAGGACTAGTAGGAAAAAGGCAATAGAGCTTGACCCGAGCGGTAAGTTTGTTGTAATATATGAGGATATATGTATCGGGTGCGGTATTTGTGTTAGGAAGTGTCCTTTCAACGCTATATCGATCGTGAACCTGCCCGACGAGCTCGAGAAAAACGTTGTACACCGCTATGGTGAGAACGCTTTCAAACTATACAATCTACCGATACCTAAGATTGGCGGGGTTATGGGGATTATTGGGAGGAATGGTTCTGGGAAGACTACTAGTATAAAGATCCTTTCTGGACTATTGAAGCCTAACCTTGGAAGGGTTAGGGATCCTCCGGAGTGGGATGAGATTGTTAGGAGTTTTAGAGGTACTGAGCTCCAGAATTACTTATCGAAGATTGCTAATGGGGAGATTAGGACTGCTGTGAAGATCCAATATGTTGAGATTGCTAAGAGGAGGCTTAAGGGGCGTGTAGGGG
>JALWZC010000023.1 GCA_027002875.1 Desulfurococcales archaeon | reverse complement strand
GTATCGGAGCCGCCCCTAATACCTAGCCATTTCTAAAGTAGCAATCCTTTTCAAAAAGGATATTTTCTATTTTATTTAAACCTAGAAATAGGGTATGTTATACTTACATGTAGAGGAGTGAGAAATGCTGTTAAGTAGACCACGTAGGTCTCTGACTTATGAACGACTAGTAATACATGAATACTACGATCCATACGCGGAGCCTGCTCCCGAGTATCTAATACTTGGCCTGCCGGATGCGGGGCTTGTAGGCTCTATAGCTTCGAGATACATGGTTATAAATCTTGGCTTAAAACTAGTCGGCGAGATAGATTCACCAGTATACTTTCCCCCCGTCTCGGTCGTCCACAAACATACTCCGATGAGTCCTCTCCAGTTATACATGCCGGATAATAGGAAGTTCATGGTATTATTGTCTGAAGCGCCAATACCCGTACCTGCAATACACCCATTATCACTAGCCATACTGGAATACTCTAGGGAAATAGGGGTAAAAACCATAATATCAATATCCGGAATAGCTGTTCCAAACAGATTACAGATAACAAAGCCTAAAACATACTGGATAGCTAGTAATGAGAAAACAGCCGAGCTAGTAAAAGAGTTAAAACTGGAAAAACTGGATGAAGGATTCGTAGTAGGCCCCTACGCGGTGATATTAAAAGAAGCTAGGAGAAGGGGTATTAATAACCTAGTAATCTTTGTCGAATCCTTCTTTGACCTACCGGATCCAGAGTCTGCGGCGGAAGCCTTAAACACGCTATCAAAGATTGTAAAGGTTGAGATCGATACGAAGAAACTACTTGAGGAAGCGGAGATGCTTAAAATACAGACTAGAGAACTTATGAAGCAAACTAGGAAAGCTATGACGGAAATGCAGAAGAAATACGAGATGCAAATGCCCTTAATGTATCAGTAAAGAAATAATGAGAGGTGTATAACGTATGGGATTCGACGAGTTAATGGAAAGAATTAGGAGGAGGATTAGGGAATTATTCGAAGAAATAAGCGAAGAACTAGAAAAAGTAACGCCGATGTGGTCTCCGGATGGCTCCCTCGAACCCTTAGTTTCGACAACAACATATCATGACAGATACGAGGTAATAATTGATCTACCATACGCTGATCTAAATGCACTGTCATTAACGGTAAAAGATAGGATACTACTCGTAGAGTGTCAATTAAGACGGGAAGTAAAATTTGAAAGATGGGGAGCTTACAAAGAGATAGGATTCCGTAGATATAGGACTACAATAAAACTACCAGAAGATGCCGATATCGATAATATTAAGGTCGAGAAAGACTATGAGAAAAGAATGATAAGAATAATTATTCCACGCAAGAGAGCATGATTTTTTAAGAATACTCATCCTAGCCCGAAATATGTATTTCCACGATATCGCCATCCATAACGACGTGTTCAAGACCTGTTCTTTCACCGGGATACTTAGCTGACGGCCCCCAGATCTTAGCGTACTTGAATTTTTTAACGAAGTCCTTATGAATAGACTTTGCAACATCAAGTACAGTTGCACCTCTCCTTAAGATAAGCGGTTTATCCGCAACAGGCCCGTTAGGCTGCTTAGTATAGACTCTTATAATCTCTAAGTGATTGAATAAGATCTCTCCTAACTTATCAAAGCCTTTTCCAAGCTTTGCGGAAGCGATTATTACGGGGAGATGCGGGTTTTCTCGGTGTATTCTTAGCGCTGCCTCCTTAGCCTTATTAATGTTTAATTCTGCTTTGTTAATGACGACGATTGCAGGTTTATACAATTTATTTTCGAAAATCGCCTGCTCAACATCATCAAGGCTTACCTCACCATAAATTTTAACATGAGCATTATATATCCTGTAACTCTCCAATAACCTCCTGACATCATCAACAGTCGCATCGATTAATCGCCCCATTAATGTGATCCTTATACCCGTCTTTCCCATTCGCAACTTCTCAATAACAACTCTTCCCCGAGGCTTATACAGTAGTATCCCTGCTTCTTCCAGCATCTTCTTGATGATTCTAAACTCCGTATAGGGGTCTTTTTCACTACTTAAAACTATCAGTAATGCATCGCTATTACGTGCAAGCCCGATCACACGATTATTCCACGGCCCACCACCCGGAATTATAGGTGGTGTATCAACAAGCTGGAAATAAATATCCTCATACTTCATCATGCCCGGAATAGGCTTTGTTGTCGTCATAGGATATTCTCCAATTCTAGTTTTAGCACCAGTTAATAACTTTACGATACTACTTTTGCCAGTGTTAGGGAGACCGATTAATACTATCTGGGCAGCACCTTCCTTCTCAACGAAGAAGGATATTCCGCGCCCACTCTTTTTCCTCCTGCGCTCTTCAACTTCCTCTCTAAGCTCGGCTAGTCTGCGAGAAGCCCATAGTCTGAGGTTTTCGGTGCCTTTATGTTTCGGGACAGACTTTAGAAATTCTTCTAGAGCAGCTATTTTCTCCTCCGGCGTTTTAGCCTCCATAACCTTAACCCATTTAGCCCTAGCTTCAGCGGGGAGGTTGGTTACCATAGAAACCACCATTGTATAACTTATCGAATCACTGTTCTCCTCGAACTATTACTTATTACGTATATAGTCTAGTATAGTTTTATCAGAAACCCTTCTTTTAGCCTTAAACCATCCAGGATTAATATCCTTGAGAGTAGTCCATGAACGCCTAATAAATAGTGGTGGATCACGTAGAGCACGGGATGTATTTTCAAGCCATTTCCTCGTTCGGGGATCAGAAGGGTAGCCGGAACCTATTTCCCCATATAGTAGGCTGATAGGCTTTAATACAAGGTCGCGTTGATACTTAGCAATTATACTTGCAGCTGAAACAATCGGGTATTTTTTATCCGCATCCTCCTCCATCACGAAATCCACTGGTTTACCATGGATGAGCGTATGTATTTCTTTTTCTAGAAACCTACTAGTACCCTTAACTTCGTCGATGAATATATGTATTGAGTCATAAGCGTTTTGCGGGATTATTTTAAATATAAGGTCTAGTCCTTGAAGTATTTTCTTCATTGTTAACTTGTTCAAGTTATGGCTATCTATTAATAATGGTGGAATATTCATGGTGAGATACATGTATAGGATTCTCATTATTTTTCGGAAAAGCATTATTCTCGTTAGGGGTTTTAGTTCCTTGCTATCCCTAACTCCTATTTTTTCTAATTCCACGACATCTTGCAGCCGGGCTACGGTGAATGCTATAATCATGTCCCCAATAATAGGTCCTCTCCCGGCTTCATCAATACCTATAACTAGTGTATGTAGATCCTCGCCCATGATGCTTGTTCACCAATGATCCTGCTTATTTTTTCAACACTGGGTTTAACCTTATTCGACCTGAAGATTTCGTAAATTATGAATCGTGGGTTAAGCCTTGCAATACTCTTATAAATCCTCTTAAACTCAAGTATGCCTTCCCCGATCAGTAAATGTTCCCGATTCAACCGATCAACGTCATGGACATGGATAACCGGTGACATAGTATCTTTAAGGATATCTACTACTTCGTCGAGGTAATCATAGAAGCTATTGTAACGAGTAGTAAGCTCCCTATTAAACCTTGCAGCTAAGTGCCCCACATCAAGGCAAATACCAGCATTTTCTAAGCCATCAATAGCTTCAACTAGATATGATACCTCGCCAGCAAACCCTTTAGTCAAGTTTTCTAATAGGATAATTGAACCAGTTTTTTCAGTTAATATTTTAGTTCTTCTTCTTAATGAATTAATAATGTCTCTCCTATTATCAAAAACATCGATCTTCTGCATTGTATAGGGATGGACAACAACGTATTTCGGCACCGCATTCTCCTTAGCTAGGAATTCATAGGAGCTAATAATCACGTTTAGAATCGACTGATCTAATACTGTATAGGGTGCAGCATAGGGTAAATCTCTCCATGGTGCATGCATACCTATAAGGAGGTTTTCTTCTCTGGCTCGACTAATTAGCCTAGATAATATATCGGTATGCTTATATGGCCAAGGATACTCTAGGGATACTTCTAGTAGGCCTATATTGTGTTTTTTCAATAATTTAATCTTATCGATAATGCCTTCCTTAATACTGCCGATCCATACTGGGTAGCCGAAAATGATACTCATTCCAATCATCCACTTATTTTGATTATTGGTTTATTCATTCTCTGAATAATGTTTTTCAGGAAAGATAACCTTTGGGAATAATCCATGTCGATAATAATATCGGGGAGCTTATTTACTATTATCTTCAAGGAATTTTCCTCTGGATATCGATCGTTAAATGCGATAATCTCTACGCGGTGGATAATGTGTTTCTTTATCTTAGGGCCTAGTAATGATATTAGTTCATGGCTGGTTATAATGGTAATAGTGATATTGCCCGTATCTTGTTCTAATTTATCAATTAGCCTCCCTAGTTCACCCAGTTTTTTATCATAGATTCTACCGGATACTAAAACCATAACGTTCATAGCTAATCGTACCACGCTTAGAATTAAAACAAATATAATAGTAATCTCGAAAAATACTTATTTGGTTAAGTTTTTAACCTCTTCATTCTCCATAATCAATCCATGTATAGTGGGTAGAATGGTGGATGGATTGCCTATACCCGATGAACTAGTCGATTACTTGAAAGAACATGATTTGAAAGTTAAGAAGGGTAAGACGTCGCTAAAGGCGGTTCATCCGAGTATTCCTGTATTCCTAGTTTATAGGTTTAAAGGGAAAAATGTTGTTATCGAGCTAGATTATGATGAAGAGTTGAGGGAAGTGTTAGAAGACCTAGTTGAATCCGGTGAAGATGTTGAGGATCTAGTTGACGACGTGCTCAGCGAGCTAAGGGATATAGCAATAGAGACTTCTAGAATATTAGAGGATAAAGGATATAGCTGTACAGTAAGGCTTAGGGAAGGAGAGAATGATATTAGGGATATAGTAGAGGATGTCATGGAAAGCTATTCAGAGTTCGAATTTGAAGAAGAGTAAATGCAATTTTATGTTTTCCCTCCTATATATGATCGTAGAATGGTGTTTTTTAGCGTGTTCAATAATTTATCAAATTATACGGTTAGTCCGTACTATATGTGGCTAGGGGTGTAGCGGATATGGGGAGATTATTCGGTACAGACGGCGTCCGCGGGATCATTAATGAGGAACTAACTCCTCAGCAAGCATTATTACTGGGCATGGCTATCGGTACGTTTTTCGGCCCTGGATCGAAGATTCTAGTCGGTAGGGATGTAAGAGCCGGCGGGTACATGTTGAAATCAGCTGTTATAGCGGGTTTAATATCCACTGGAGTGAAAGTATACGATGGGGATTTAGCACCTACGCCAGCATTACAGTACACTATTAAAACACAGGATTTTGATGGCGGAGTAATAATCACTGCTAGTCATAATCCACCGCAGTATAATGGTATAAAAGTCGTAGCAGATGATGGAATAGAGATTCCTAGGGATAAGGAACTAGTTATCGAGGAGATCTATTTTGAGCAGAAGTTTAAACAGATTAGTTGGAGGTTACTGTTGGAAGACGCGAAACCGTATCCGTACGTTAACGATTTATATGTGAAAGGTGTTGTCGAGAAAGTCGATAAGGATTTGATCAAGAGTAGGGGCTTCAAAATAGTAATCGATCCGGCTAATAGCGTGGGCGCATTGACTTCACCGAAGATCGCGAGAGAGCTGGGGGTAAAAGTCTACACGATCAATGGCCACCTAGATCCAGCATTCCCGGGAAGATACCCGGAACCTGTTCCAGAGCATCTTATTGAGACAAGCATTGTTGTAAAATCCATTGGCGCAGACCTAGGTATAGCTCATGATGGGGATGCTGATAGAGCGATAGTTATAGATGAAAAAGGCAGGGTTCAATGGGGTGATCGTACAGCCGCGATCCTAGCACGATACCTAGCTGAGAAGCATCCAGAGCTACCTAGGAAAGTCTACACGGCAGTATCTTCAAGCACTGTGATCGAAGAAGTCCTTAAACCCTACGGTATAGAAGTAGTTTGGTTAAAAGTTGGAAGCGTGGATATATCGAGGACTATGCAGAAAAACGGGGATGCATTATGTGGATTCGAAGAAAACGGGGGATTTATGTATCCTCCACACCAGCTTGTTAGAGATGGAGGAATGACGCTAGCATTATTACTCGAGCTATTAGCATCAGAGAAAAGGAAATTATCAGAGATATATGATGAACTACCAAGCTATTACATGATCAAGACTAAAATACCAATGAAGAGAGATCAAGCATTGAAAGTTGTTGAAAGAGTTAAAGAATACTTCAAAAACTACCGGCAGATAACTATTGATGGTGTAAAGGTTATAGCTGAAGACTTCTGGTTACTAGTAAGGCCTAGCGGGACAGAGCCGCTGCTGAGGATAATGCTTGAAGCAAAAACCAAGGAGAAAGCCGAGGAGTTATTATCAATTGTTAAGAGATTAGCGGATGAGGTGTTATCTGGAAAATGATGAGGTACTGGGCACTTGATTTTATACAATGTATTAACTGTAAAAACTATCCATTAAAGCTAATACCTATAGAAACAGTAGAGCAGGAAGTAGATACTAAAGGCCTCGAGTTCCCACTATGCAAAAACTATTGTGGATTCCTTGGAGAGAAAATAGTTTATGGTAAGAACTATCCATGCAGTAAATGTATGAGGATCGGCATTAAAACCGGGATCTTATACTGTCCAAAATGCAAGCACTGGTATCCGATAAGAAACGGTATCCTATACATGCTCAAAGACAGTAAGAGAAAGAAGGAATCAGACAAGGAATTCCTCCGTAAATACCGTGATAAAATACCTAGAGAGATACTCTTAGAAGGAAAGCCCTACAATCTAGCAGAGGAGCTTAAAGATACTGAAAAATAAGGGGGTATAATTAAGTATTTTATCAACAGTTAAACATAGCCTAAACTAAAAACGATTAACCGGGATGAAACCGGAATGAATAATTTATTCCCAAATCTAGACGCATGGGTTAAGAGGCAGAAAGAAGTAAAAGAAAGCTTCATGAAGGCCGAGGAAGGATTCGAGAAAGCAGACCGGCTTGAATTGATCCTAATGTCAAGGCAAGCGTTTCAACATATGATGAGAACTATCCAGGCATTCGATCAATGGCTACAGGAGCCCATGGTTATCGCCCACATGCCTAGGGAAATGCTTGTCGAGTTGTGGAGTAGCCTTAGACAGATATTCTACAACCTCCTAGACCTCGACATTAAACACACATCAGAATTCAGCGAGTATATAAATAGGCTAAGCGCCGAAGGAAAGCTGAATCCAATACTGACTATCGGTAGAAAGGAAAAAGAAACACCTAGATTCCCGGGAACCCCCTCAATATGATCATTACATAGTCTTTTAGTAAAGCATTAATCCCGGTAAGAGTCTTTTAGAAAAGCCTCCTTCTCCTCCTTCGGGGGCGGCTCATTACTTCAACTTCTGCATCGATCGGAGCGATTCTAGGCCTGAGCTCTTCAACGAGTTTCTTAATAGTGTCTTTTTCTTCATCCGATATAGCGTCTTTATGTTTTTCGAGAAACTCTTTACCTAGGCTCGTTGTAACTATTTTTCTCCGAGGATTCGTTTCGGCTAACCCAACATATCGTAGCGCTAATGTATCATTGATAACTTCTTTACTCGAAGGCATGTCTCCCAGCATTATGAAATTATAACCTAAATCGTATCCCTTCTCCTTCATGTAATACAATAGATACTGTAATGCTTTCTCACTAATACCTCCCACTTGATCTATAATATAC
>JALWZC010000022.1:7269-26090 GCA_027002875.1 Desulfurococcales archaeon | reverse complement strand
CAATATATCTGGTACATGTAATATTATTCTCACATTATTCTGAAATTTATCAATAAATCTAACGGAGAGTAGGGCAAATATTATAAGTGTTAACCACTCGGAAAAACACGGTTTCAATACGATCATATGGTTCCAGCTCCGGGAACTAGGCGGAATAGTTACCATATTATCTTCTCAAACTTTCCAGTGATCGGGCCTATGAATTGGAAGCCTTCATCAGGAGTTACCTGTACAGCATACGGTTCTCTTAGTGCGCTTGACACCCTAGATTTAATCACTAAGAATCTAGTGAAGACTTTTCCACTCTCTTTCTCCCTTATGTGATCCATCATTATTAGGACATCGCTGAGGAATTCTCCCATTGCTAAGTGTGGGATCTGGGCGAATAATGGTAGTTCGTCTACTACGAGAAGGGTGATGTTTGAATCGTAGGTTTGAGCTACTAATTGTGTGAAGAGCGTTCGTACTTCATCCATTTTTAAATAATGGGTTAGTCCAGCAATACTGTCAACTACTATATTCTTAATCTTATACTCACTTACATCCTCGAATATTTTCCTAACGAACCTCTGTATAGACTCTGGTGTTTGACCATAGATCGATAGGAATTCATTCATAATAATAGTTCTCTTATTCAACTGCTCTATTAATTGTTCATAGAACTTGAATACTCCGAAACGTGTTTTTATCGATATTAGGGGCTCAGATGTCGTAATGTATAACCCCCTCTCTCCACGACTACCCCTATGCACTAAGTATTGTAGCGCGAATGTAGTCTTTCCAACACCCGGATTCCCTATCACATAAACAAGACCGGGCCTCGGGAAGCCGCCTACCAATACTTGGTCGAATTCACTGAACCCTGTATCAATTAGTTCTACACGACTAGACGAATCAACCACTCTTTTCCACCTATATTCTATATAGTATTGTTTTGGTCTATTTATCTTGTGTTCTTCTCTCAATAGTTTAAAAAATGGTGTTGAACCCCTCGCTATCTGGATTATACATTTTAGGATTGCGCGAAAGAGCTAATTCGGATTCAAACGCATAACTTATATTAGTTAATCAACGCTTAACATAGGGTTTTTCTTCGTTTAAGGAATATTTTGGTTAGGATGGTTGATTAATTATGGATAGCAACCCGTTTACTCCTCTACCTAGGGTGGAATTGTCTAGTTCCGAGTTATTACGGGTTATTGCTAGGCGTCGGAGTATTAGGAGTTATTCTTCTAAGCCTTTATCGTTGGCGGATGTTTCACAATTATTGTGGAGCGGTTATGGATGCGTTGACGAGTATTGTGAGCGGAGAACTGTCCCTTCTGCTGGTGCTACATATCCCTTAGACTTATACTTGGCTGCCTACCCTGGCGGTGTTACCGGGTTGTCGCCGGGTATCTACCGCTATGATGGGTATAAGCATGGGTTATGGCTTGTGAAAGAAGGTGATTTTCGCGTGAAACTGTACAGGGCATGCTTAGATCAGGCATGGGTTCGAGATTCTAGCATTAATATCATAATAACTGCTGCTCCTGAGAGGACTACTTCATGGTATGGTGAAAGGGGGATTAGGTATATTTATATGGAGGCTGGGCATAGTGGGCAGAATATCTATCTTGTAGCAGCCCTCTTGGGGCTTGGTACTGTAGCTGTTGGTGCTTTTTATGATGAAATGATTAAGGAGTTGATCGGGCTGCCCAGTAACAATATGGTTTTATACGTTATGCCTGTAGGCTATCCGGGAAAATAATCATATTATAAAAACTATTTATTCTTCCCGCCTTCCTCGTAAGCCCTCCACAGAACTCTACGATTCATCTCTAATACTTTGCCTCGGAAGACTTTTTCTAGAGCTTTATCTACTTGTTCGATGCTTATACGCTTTGATAGTTCATCGTCTATAGCCATTGTATATCCCAGTAATGCAACGTTCGCGGATATTATTGAACCCGTTAATTCCTCGCTCAACTTGTTAGCATTAAACACGTATAGTTTGAGTCCCCTCTCCCTTATCTTCTCGATGATCTGGTTGATATCCGGGTATAGCGCTAGCGGCGGGGGCCATAGGAACTCGTTCATTACGATTTTTGTATTCTCGTTAGCATAGACTATCTGCCTCCCTGTTTCAAGTGCTTCAAGCCCGATTATGAGGTGTGCTGCTCCTCTAGGTATCATCGGGGATTCTCCGGGACCGATCCTTATCTGTACTATGAGGCTCCCGCCCCTCTGTGATAATCCATGAGTTTCAGCAATGGTTATTTCCTCGCCTGCAATTATCGCGGCGTTTCCGAGTATGCGGCCGAGTGTTAATAGTCCCTGCCCTCCTACGCCTGCTAGGATTATGTTATACCTCTCCTTCACATCCACCACCCCCTAATACCATGCTTTAATCCAGTCGGGTGATCCGGGTTCTTTAAGGACTATTGCGTTGAATGGACATACCTGGGCGCATAAGCCGCATCCTGCGCATAGCTCCGCTATTATTACTGGTTTATTCGAGCCCTTTGGAACCATTATAGCGGGGCAAGCTATTGGATTTACACAGGCCATGCATCCAGTACACTTATCCTCGAGGATCGTGTATACTGGTAGTTTTATCCCTAGCTTACGAGCGTCTCTTAGTGCTTCTAGTGCACACTTCATTCTCGACACTATTGCTACCGGTGCTCCCTTCTTGTATTCTTCGAATGCTTCTGCAACTTTATTGATTGATTCTTTAACGTTCATCGGGTTTATCACGTATGTCTTATAGCCAAGGGCTTCCATGATCTTCTCTATTGGTACCCGGTAGGTTTCCTCACCCATAGCAGTCTTCCCAGTCCCTGGGTGTGGTTGGTGCCCTGTCATTGCTGTATAGTAGTTGTCTAGGATCAAGACTACTGCGTGTCCCTTATTGTATATAATGTTTATAGAGCCGGGTATTCCGGCATGGTAGAAGGTTGAATCACCTATAACTGCAATTACTGGTTCATCCGTAACCTTGCTTAAACCGTGTGCTACGCCTATACTACCCCCCATTTCCAGGCTGGTCATCTGGGTGTAGAAGGGTGCTTGGTAGCCTAGAGTGTAGCATCCAATGTCTCCAGTGAATACCGGGTTTTTCAGCCTAGCCTTGTTAGCTGCGACTTTTACGATGAAGAAAGTATTCCTGTGGGGGCAGCCGGGACACATTACTGGAGGCCTTGGCGGTATTTTAGGTGTTAGCTCTAGTGGCTTCATAGGCTTCCACGGAGTGGTTACTGGTTCGCCCATAAACTCCTTTAATGACTTATAGACCGTGTCGAGGTCTAGTTCACCATTCTCCGGGACTATGTCTTTCCCGTGGAGGTCAATAGATAACCCGTTATCGTAGAGGATCTTCTTAACCTGTAGCTCGAGAACTGGGTCTAGTTCCTCAACTATCAAGGCTTCTTTAGCATCCTTCAATGCTTCAACGATCGGCTTGTATGGGAGGGGTACTGGTAGGTTTACCTTTACAAGTGTGAATTCATCCCTTTTACCCATCATCTCAACTGCTTCAGCTACATGGCTAAACGCGATTCCATCCGCAATAATAGCCCTCCTCCTACCGGGATTATAAACCGTTATAAAGGGAGGACGCCCTTCCTCCTCCATAATAGTCTTCCATACCCGCATCATCCTCTTCTTCTGCTTCCTCCCATGTGCCGGTACTAGAACCCATTTCTCAATGTTCCTGTCAAATTTACCCTTACACTTCTTCTCAAACGGTATCTTCTCTTCTAGCTGGATGATTTGCCTAGTGTGGCTTATCCTAGTTGTTGATCTAAATATTACGGGGTGCCCGTATTTCTCGCTCAGCTTGTAGGCTTCTTTTACAAGCTTATACGCATCCCGGGGACTGCTTGGATAAACTACTGGTATATGGCTGATTAAACCATACCATCGATTGTCCTGCTCGTTCTGGCTACTATGCTGCCCCGGATCATCTGCTGAGACAACTATGAAGCCCGCATTCGTCCCCGCGTAGCCGCTACTCATTAATATATCAGCTGCAACATTGACGCCCACATGCTTCATAGCGACTAGGCTTCTAACACCACTCATAGCAGCTGCATAAGCTGCTTCGAATGCTACTTTCTCATTCGTACTCCATTCAACATAGATCCCAGCTTTCTTAGCAGCTCCAGCAAGTGTTTCGATTATTTCGGTTGATGGGGTGCCCGGGTATGCTGATGCAAAACATATTCCCGACTCTAGGGCTCCACGGGCAATAGCCTCATTACCAAGCAGGAGTATTTTCTCGGGCGGCTCCGCTAGAATGTTTGTTCCGGTAATGTTCCATCACCTTTGAAACGATCATGTAGTAGCCATACACGATTAATTCAATTCTCTTCTAATTCTAATATAGGTTTTCATAGGGGAGGTATTTTTAAAAGGGGTGTTTAGTGGGATTGAATAGTAAAAGACCTTATATAGTTCCAATCCCACTAGTATATAGTGAGGTGGAGTGAAATGCCCCGAAGACAAAAGGTTGTTTACGAAGACCAGGATATAATTGTAGAACTAGCTCCAAGAGACGAGGAACTACCTGATATGGTGCTAGAGACTATTAAGAATAAAGGCCGACCAATGTTCTTCGATGAACTAGTAAGGGAGTTCAGCGGTATCGCCGGCGAGGATAGGCTTAGGAAAGCTGTAAACCACTTACTAGCATTGAAACTACTCATAGAATACCCTGATGGAAGCCTAGGACTACCGGGTATGGAGTGGAAGCCTAGGAAGACTAGGAAGAGGCGCAGGAGGAGAACCCCGAGGCTCATGAGCGATCTGGGGGAGCCGAAAGTATATTACAAGCCTCCCGAGCAGTAAAAATATACTGTTCTCTATTTTTATTAAAAACAATATTTTTCCAGTTTTTATTTAATTGAGACATTTGGATTACATGGTTCTAGCTTTAATATGCCTTTTTCTTTTAGCAGTTTCTCGAGTAGTGGTATTCCCTTATCGCTACCGATCGTGTTATCTATCTCAATTAGTAGTTTCTTCTTCTTATAGTATTCTATTATTGGCTGGAATGTTTCATAGTAGATCTTGTATCTTCTCCTAATTACTTCGGGCTCGTCATCCGATCTCCTGATTAAAGGTGTTCCGTCATCATCGCATTTTAAATCGTTTTTAGGCGGGTTGAATAGGAGATTGTAGACTCTCCCACATTTGGGGCAGATGTAGCGGTTGCTTAACCTCCTAACTGCTTCCTCCATTGTAATATAGATATGTATTGCCGCATCGATACTAGTCATCTCGTCTAGTGCTTTAGCTTGTACTATTGTCCTAGGGAACCCATCTAGTATGAAGCCCCTCTTAGTGTCTGGCTGCTGTAGCCTCTTACGTACGACTTCGATCACGATCTCGTCGGGGACTAGCTCGCCCCGGTCGAGGATGTCTTTGATCTTCCTGCCGAGCTCGGTGCCCTTAGCGACTTCTTCGCGGAATATGTCTCCGGTACTAATGTGTGGTATACAGTATTTCTTTGAGAAGTATCTTGCATAAGTGCCCTTACCTGCACCCGGCGGGCCTATGAGAATTATTCTCATAACGATACTCCACCTCTACTTGAATAGTCATCGTTAATTGCTTAGATACATTGGTGTTATAAGATATATTCCTTCCCCGACCCACCGGTGAATAACTCGATGAACGGCATTATGATTTTATCCCTACAATTTCTGATCAGCAATTCAAGGTCTCTAGGCGTATCGATGTCTACCCAGTAACAGTTCTTAGTGCAAGGTTGTACTTTTCTAGCGTATGATGATTTCATAAGTATACTTGAAATTTCTAGTCTTCTACCCTCTTTTTTATTCTCAGAAAGGATCTTTTCGGGATTGTTTACTATGAATAAACCCGTATCGATATAGTTGTACTCCTTAATACTTTTACCGATAACGAGTATGTTTCCATATTGATCCGTTTTTATCTTTGTTGCTTCCTCCTTATCAATACATACGCCTTTATCATCACCCATTACGATAATGTCCTCATCGAGCCCGGAGCCTACGAGTTCCTCGATCATTGATGGATGATGTATATGGTCTGCAACAGCTACATACACTCTCCCCTTACCGTACTTCTCAACGTATTCCTTGAGGCCAAGGATTAAACTATAACCATTACCCGATTCCTTGTAGGGGTTGAATACTAGTTCATACTCGTATCCCAGCATACTACTGTAACGGTATAATACTGCATCCACCTGCTCCATAACAACGGGGTTTATAACAACTATAAAGTTCCTAACCCCCCTCATCCATAGATTGATCACCGGGTACATTATTAGTTCAAGCCCATCAATTCTCAATAACTGCTTACCGGGTATTCCGAGGAAATCCCTAATCCTCGTTCCAAGCCCTGCCGCCGGAATTACAGCGCTCAATTCTTCCCAGCTCCGGTTAAATACGTGTATGTCTTAATCATTCTATCTATAACGTATATCGTTGATATAGAGCCTATGATTAATAGTAGTATCATATATCCTAATGACTGTATTTGGAGTATTATTAGTGCTATGGATAATAGGAAGAGGCGAACATCTCTCCCAGCGTAAACCCTCCATCCTAGCCTGCGGATGTCTAGTTTAAGGCTTGCCTCTGCCCTGCAGTGAAGGTAGCTTACTATTATAGAAAAGCCTGTTACCCATGAAGCAATTATGAAGCCGTAGAGTCCCGGTATTATCTTGAACAAGAGTATATGGGATGCAGTAAGTAATGCGAGATCAACTATTCGATCACTAACTGAATCAAGAAATGCACCGTAACGAGTAGTTTTACCCGTTATCCTAGCATATTCTCCATCGACCCCATCGAGTATACTCACGAGTTCTACGAGTACCCCTCCTATGATGGGGTTGTAGGGGATTATTATAGCTGTTAATAAGCCTAGGAGTGTTATTATGTTTGTGATCTTGTTGGGTGAAGTATTAATTCCGTGGTTTATTAAAAAACACGTTATCCTTAGGGATATTTTCCTGTTAAAATACTTTGAAACAGGGCCGTCGCTGGGTTTTACCAGGGTCTTATAGACTTGTCTGGGATTACATCGTTCTCTCATCAACTATCCCTAGCCACTCGAGGAGTTTCCTATAGGCTATTGTCTTAGCTATCGCCTTAGCGTTTCTTGGACCTGGATTCTTCATGTAGAATGCGTTTACTTCGTATGCTGTGCCATAGATCCCTTTATCGATCGCTATTTTGCCGAGCCTTACGAGGTCTACTAGTAGTCCTGCTAGTGCCGGGCTATCATTGATCCTTGCAACGATGTACCATTCATCCTTGAAGCCGTTGAAGCTATAGTATTCTATGATCATTGCTACGAACTTCTTGTCTCCTAGTGGTTCTAGGTATCCGGTCGGGCGTATATAGTTTGGTACATGGTATCCCAGTATGTCCTCTACAATAGTACTCTTAGTCTTCTTCTTCATAATGTTTCTCTCAGGTATATCGAGTGCTAGGAAATCGGTGTTTCCACCAATGTTGAACTGTGCAATATCTATTACTCTCCTATTCCTCTCCGCTAAGTGTTCCAGTAGATCAGCTGTTAAGGGCGTGGCGCCGGTCGCGCCATCATCGCCAAAGACTACACCCTTACTCTTCCCGAATAACTCGACGAAGCCTGGATCGTTTGCTATCGGTGAAGGTATAGCGTTGATGAAGGCCGCTTGTTTAACCTCTCTGGAATACTTTGCTACAGCGTAAGCGTAGGCTTGGCTAGCTGATACTTTTCCCTCCCTTATCCTCTTCTCTATCTCATCAATGCTACCAATAGGTTCTACCGGTTCAGTAGTTATCACGTTTATGAATACGTCTGGCTTAAGTTCTTTCCATTCATCTACTAGTTCATTAATAGCATCCAGCAGGCTTCGCCCCTCCTCTCTACCATGTGCTTTGAAGGGTAATCCTTTAAGGCTGTCTAGGTGTATTCCGCGCTTCACTGTAATTTCTCTTAGTTTCTCGGGGATCATTTCTTTATCGAATACTTTAAGTGCTATATCGTATATTGATTTGCCGACTTTTTCATCGTCTACATCGTATGATCCAACTATTTCCAGTTCACTATATTTTATTGGTAGTTTATCCCTTAACGGTACTCCATAATCCTTTATTAAACCCATCTTGAGTCTTTCAAGACCTACTGCGAAATGCGTAGCGACGAGCCCCTGGCCTATAACTATTATTTTAACCATTCACTACCACCCCACACGGCTAAATATATCTATTCAACGGATAATACTAGATTTAAGCCGGGCTCTAAGCTGATAGCTTCGTTAGTGTTTCTTTGAGCATTTCTAATCCTTCATAGTATGCTTTTATCCCCTTACTAGTTGGCTTATACATTGTTTCGCTTCCAATACTTACTTTCTCGATTAAGCCTTCGCTAGCTAGTTTGTATACGACCATGTAGACGGTAACGGTGGAAGGGTTTATACCGTATTTCTCCTTTAACTCCTTCTTAAACGTGTACGCTCTAACCGGTTTTTCCTCATCTATTAATATCTTGATGATGTACAGCCACAAATTCTCGATCGTTAGTTTTCTCCTAAGCCTTTGTAAAACCTTCTCCATTCTCGGTCATCGATTCGCCCGGCTCTAAATAGATTTTATATTTCTTATTCGAATATAAATATTTATCAGTATTAATATGTATCAAAATAGTTTATATTGAAGGCTATGGGGAAAGACGCGTCCTATCCCGGACGAATATTATAGCCTCCCTGATATTACTTAGGTTTAGCATCTTCATCAGTAATCTCTCAACTCCTAGGCCGAAGCCACCGTGTGGAGGCATTCCGTAGCGGAAGGCTTCTAGGTAGAACTTGAAGTCCTCGGGGTTTAATCCTTTAAGCTTTAGGGCTTCTACTAGTTTATCATACCTATGCTCCCTTTGCCCGCCACTCGCTAGTTCTAAGCCTTTATAGTCTAGATCGAACTTGCCTGTGTGTACGCCGTCCTCTTTACGCATGTAGTAGAAACCCGTTGTAGACCATGGGAAGTTTGTTATGAAGTAGATCTGGTGTCCCTTCTTCATCATTAATTCTCCGAGCTTTTTCTCGGCTGCGTCAGTTAGATCCTCTCCTTCAGGTATCTCTATTCCCTCGCTCCGCAGTAGTTCTATTGCTTCATCATAAGTTATCCTCTTGAATGGTGGATTAACGGGTTCAAGCTCTACTCCTAGTAGTTCCAGTTCATCAACGTATTCCCTCCTAACATAGTTTATAATATATGATACTAGGTTTTCCAGAGTCTTCATAACATCTTCTTCATCCTCGATAAAGCCCTGCTCTACATCGATCCCCCATGACTCGTTTAAGTGCCTGGTAGTGTTGAATTTCTCTGCTCTGAAGTAGGGGGTTATCTCGTAGACTCTCGGGATGCTAGCCATTAGCATCTGCTTGTATAGCTGTGGGCTCTGGCTTAGGTAGGCTTTGTACTCGAAGTATTTTAGTGGGAATAGTGTTGCGCCACCCTCAGCTCCAGCTGCGACTATTTTGGGGGTATGTACTTCTAGGAATCCATTATTGATCAGGTACTGTCTCGCAGCTTCTAATACGCCTGCCCTTATCTTGAATATTGCTTTCTCGACGGGGTTCCTTAATAGTAGGTAGCGGTACTTTATCCTTGTATCTAGCAGTACCGGTACCTTACCAATAGTATCGACTGGTAGGGGGTCTAGGGGTTTAGCATATATCTTGAAGTCTTTGACGACGTATTCTACTCCACGCTTACTCTTCTGAACCGGGGACTTTTCTCCCTCAAAACATAGTGCTGTCCCAACATCAAATTCTCCAGCTTTTTCGAATAGCTCCGGCTCCCTTTCCTTCTTGAATACTAGTACGTATGGCTTTGTCGATGAATCCCCGCTTACTTCAACAATGATTACCTTCTTGAACTTTTTAGCCCTAATAACCCATCCGCAAATCCTCATATAGACTACACCTTATACACGCTATACCGTTGCAGCGGGCTTATAACGATTACACCAGTAAATGCAACCAATACAATATATAAAAAATCATACAGAATATAAGGACTCGTAAAACTATTCAAATCAAGTATTTAAAGGACAAATACACTAACATTATAATGGGCCAACCGCCTACTCTCCCCGGGACCCAGATCCCCGGGCATGAGATGAATCATGGTTAGCGATAACCATGCCGAGAGCCCGGGGAGGCCCATCCCGGGGAGAACCCCCTCGAGGAGGGGGTGCTGGCCTGGGTGGGCCGAATCTGGAGCCCAGGCCGCGTAGGCGGGCTAATCCTTAAAGATTAATACTTGATTATCCGTTGAGTAGCCCGTTTTATAACTGTCCCCCTGCTATATGGTAGTAATAGGTGCTAGTATTTACGATTAGGGCTTACTTTATTATTTAATGGTGTATTGTTTTGGCTAGGAGTAGGAAGAGGAGAGGTAGGAATTTAACGCTTGACAAATTCTTCGGGTTAAGTATTGGTAGTAAGGCATCGGATCAGGGTAGGAGTACTGGTTCACTCGATAAATCAGCTGTTTCCGAACAGGTTTCTGAAACCAATAAATCTCTATTTAAAGGGGAGGCAAGAACCGGGCCGGGTGAAACGGTAGAAGCCGGTAAGGGAGGAGTGGAATTAGCCGGGGGTTTAAGTGATATATTATCATTGATCGAGGAAGGGCTTAGCACTGGTAGGAGCAGAGCTGAAACGTTTAAAACAGAGGATTCTAGTCCGACTAGTCCGAGTGGGCCGGCTAATGTTGAGGTTGAAGGATCAAGTATAACGGGTGTAGAGGTTAAACATGCCGAGCAGGAATCCATCATTAATATTGATTCATCGATAATACCGACCGGCAGGATCCTTGATGAATTATTGGAGAAGGGGCTTGGAACAATGGATGTTAAATGTAATGAGAACGGGGAGTGTAGTGATGGTTTAAGGATTGGAGATATCTATGTTGACAAGTACGGGTTTAAACGGCAGCGTGGATACCTCATAACTACGAGGATACCAGTATATACTGACTGGATTGTTGAAGAAGCAGTGCTTAAAAAAATCCTCCCCAAAGCACATAAACTAGTAACAAACCGGGGTGCAGTAGCACTAGTACCAGACGACTACCTATGCACACTACAGGAAAGATGGGGTGTAATACTCAAAAACTACGATAAATGCAAAAACAAGCCAACACTATACTAAACACCCACACAGAGAAAACATAAAACAACCAATAAACAATCCAATAAAAACACGGAGAAACGGGCCCGTAGCCTAGCCAGGATAGGGCGCCGGCCTCCGGAGCCGGAGACCCCGGGTTCAAATCCCGGCGGGCCCGCCATTTATAAATTCCCTATATAAGTCTTTCTCTTTTTCCAAGGTAAGCTTTTTATACCTAACCATGTGTTTCCAACTCATGGAGCTCCTGGAAACTCAGGGGTGAGCATCACGAGTGATAATGCCAGGCGATGGTGGGAGAAGGTAGACATAAGCAGGGTAGACCAGGAAACCAGACGCCTCCTCTTACTAAAAATCAAAGAGAAGTACCCTACAAGCGAGCTCCTAGCCCGCCTTGGTATAAAGAGTAGAGCTACACTAACAAAGTACCTGAAGTACGGGCGGAGGATACCAGACGAAGTCGTAGCCACGATGCTTGAGAACTTGGAAGAGGAAGAGTTCTGGAGCCTGCTAAGCGGGAGGAGGAAGCAGGAGGCAATAGGCCTCATAGACAGCGAGACAGGGAAGGTTGACTACGAGTCAGTAATGGAGCTATTGAAGCTTGCGATAAGGGAGCCTATCCTTAAGAAGATATTCCTAGAGTTTATATCAAAATATCTTCGCAATGAGCTGCTTCAGTTGATGCCCGCTAAGCTACCAGCAATAGAACTAAAGTGGACAAGCGAGTTCGAAGACTACCTAAGAAAGGAGAAGAAGATACAGGACGAGGACACAATAAAATACTATAGGAACCTCTTCAAAAAGCACCTAGAAGGCAGGGAGCTAAACGAGAGGCTTGTAAGAAGACTCCGCAACGCTCCCCCATGGCTACGAGTGGTCTTCAGGCATTATGTGAGATACCTTTTCTTCTATAGGAGAATTGATGAGGACACCTTCGCTTGGCTACTAGTATTTGTTCCAGGCCGCTCCTACCCGAAGGAGACCTACATATCAGAATACAGCCTTGATGAAGTACGCAGAACCTTTGAGAAGCTATATAGCCATAACAAGAAGATGTATTGGTTTTACCGCCTCTTATTAGAGAGTGGTGCACGGCCAGAGCACGCCGCAGAGATGCTTGCTAACTGGAACCCCGACGAAGTTGTGAGAATAAAAGAGCTCCGAGGGCGTAGCGAGCCAAGACTAGTATGCTTCGAGGAGTTCTGCCGCTACTACTTGGGAATCAAGAGAAGGAACAAGCAGGCAGGATGGATATACATGAGCAGAGAAACCTACGAATACTTCTCAGCAATAGCACCAGTAAAGATAACTAAAGACATGAGCAAAAAGTACAGGAGGAAGCATAAATTGCTAAATCCCAGCGATATGCGTAAAATAGCTGAGCAATGGATGAAAAGCGTATTCTCCAAGCACCCGGAACTACTCGAAGGTGATAGTCCGGAGACTATTATGGCGTTTGTACAGTTTAGGACGGGAGAGCTTAAAGTAAGTCATCGCCACTATGACAACCTAAGGAGAAAAGCCGACAAGCTATATCCGTATTACCTGGAATACCTAGGAAACGTAATATGGGCGATAGCATGCAACGAGAACACATAGTAGTTAGAGAGGCCAATAATGGAGACCTAGAGGAGCTCCTAGACCTCTACACAGGCTTCTACAGCGAGCTACGCTCACGTCAAGGCCTAAGGCCTCGTAGCAGGGAGGAGTATCGTGGCGAGGTCGAGAGTTACCTTTCACGGGACAAGATATTCCTAGCCGAGACCAGTAGCGGCGAGGCAGTAGGCTTTATCCGGGTCTCCACACGTGAAGGCTGCTACTGGTTCGAGGAGCTCTACGTGAAGCCAGAGCACCGTGGGAAGGGCATTGGCAGGATGCTCGTTGAGAAGGCCGAGGAATACGTCAAGCGGCACGACCCCTACGTCTACATAATGGTCCTCCCACAAGACCGAAGAGCCCTCACCTTCTGGCTCCACATGGGCTACAAACTCCTAAACACGATAGAACTAGCAAAGAACCTAGAAGGAGAAAAGGAAGAAACCCGGCCAATACCACTACTAAGCCACATACTAGAAATATATCGCTGGCCAAAAGAAGACTACACACCACTAGAAAAGAGATTCCTAGAGCTAGTAGAGGAGTTCCATAGAAAAGGAGGGAGTGGAGAAGAACTACTGAAAATATTCGTCTCAGCACTAGAGGTACACCTCTCAAATACATAAATAGAACAGTAGAGTTAAGAAAAGAGACGTAATAATGTCTAAAGGAGAGTAAAAGATATGAAGACATCCGCATTCAAAGATAACTCAAGGAATTGTCTAGCATAAGAGACCACCCTAAAATCAGGGTCATAGGATAAAGCGTGTATCTTGGCTGATAGAAGCCTCCACTTCTCTCCAACCTCCTCTACAAGCTTATATTCAGCCACTTCCCTGATTAGTCTTAAGATTTCATCTATGAATCCCTCATAGTTCCTCATTGCTATAATGTCAAGAAGATGTTTTGACACTAACTCGGTTACTCGTTTGTTAAAGTATTCGTTGGTATCCGGCTCGTTTATCTTGACAAGTAGCCTGGAAGCCTTGTCAATGAACATGTCTAGCATGACTAAGTAGCCGTAGAATTCCTCATAATATGATGATATAATCTTCTCAGATAATTCTCTGGCCTCGGACAACGAATAATCTATCCCAAGGTTTTCCCTAAATGCACCCGTAACTGCATAGAGCGCTTTCTCGTATTGTTCCGCCTTCAAACCTTTATGCTTATTTTCTCTCGCCTTTTCAGGTAGGTTAATATAGTAGAGATAGAGAACCCTGGGAACGTTGACAACGAGTTTGCGGGGAACTATGCATACTAAGTGTTTTCTCTTCAACTGATTCAATATGTTACTAACCTGTTGTAAAGTACTCCTCTTCCGCTCCTCCGGTACTTCCTCGTCTTCACTACCACGATAGAAGTCCACCGCTATTTTACTGAGGAAGTCCCGCCTGGTAACCCAGCGAATGGCTAGCTGCTCGATTATCAGGCGTGATAACGAATAGGATTTCCTAAACCCCTTTCCTAACGCCTTCCTTCTCCTTGGCATCTCCGTTAGACCCGATGTTATCCTAACGAAATTCTGCTATTTATCGTTATTGTCAATTTCGATAATCGGAGGTGAGAATCATGGCCGGGTTCAGCTACGCGGCAATAATCAAGGGGAGGCCCTATCCGATAGGTAGCAGAGCCGTAGTAAGGATGGGGAAGGATAGGTACCTCATCTATCTTCCTGTTAATCTAAACTATCTTTGGAAAGAACTTCACGAAAGGAAGGTCAAGGTCAGAGTATACATCGAGGTACCAGAGGAAGAATAGCATCCCCGGCTAAGCTAGGGTGGCCCAGATGAGTACTAAGAAGAAGGATGGAGACTATGGGATGATGCATCTAATACTCAAGATACTAGCGTGGAGATATGCCACGGTATCAGAGCTAGCTCAGATTTTAGGAGTGAGCCGCCAAGCTGTACGCTACCACCTTTCTAGGCTTATGGAGTGGGGTTTTGTAGTGAAGAGCTCTAAGGAGTGCATAATGGCAGTATGTTTTGACAGAGAGCTTAATGATTGCATTGTAGAGAGAAGCGGAAAGGTAAAGATGCTTTCTTGTAATGAAACAGGTTCGGGTAGGTACTATGTTTATGCCTCATCATACTATATTAGGAAATGGTTTCCATCAAGACCAGCGCCTGCACTTTGGAGTCCTCCCACGAGTATAATAGAGGTTGTCAGGAAGAGATTGGGAGACCTGAATGTTTCTGAGAGTGTAAAGGGTTTTGATTTTCTATTGATGAGTAGTGTTTTAGCCTTAATGTTTGCAGTTTTATGGAACTCTGAGCCTCGTGGGGATAGCTACTGGGTTCGACTAAAGCATCTAACCTCACGAGGCATAAAGGAGAATATCTCTAAATTCCTAGGATGGTATGCCCATATGAAGGCTGCAAAAGATGTAAGGCAAGTAACAGTAGGAGACCATTTTGAAAAGATGAAGACTAGGTACGAGTTGCTTATCAAGTATGGCAAAAAGTATGAACCCACTATAAAGAAAGTTAGATGGATACTTGCAAGAATGTATGACTACTTAATGGTTGAACGGCTCGGAGGAGACCGCTGCCCCTACGGAGTATGGGTCCCGCATCCAAGCCTATTCTTACCTGATGGTTACCCAGACTTTCACCTGCCTAGACACCGCCACGTAAGGGCCAAGCATAGATACAGGTCTTTAGGTGTAAGACGGACTTTTACAACACATGATAATTTTGATAATTAAGGTAGCCAGACCCATACATGAAAAGGGATAACTTACCTGTTTAGACCCTCTGTTCAGTACTACCGTGGGGTATAACTTCGACTAGGAATAACTAAATAATAATTATATTGATGTTCTCCTTAACATGTACACATAATATGTGTACACTATACATTAGTTATACTAGTATCTACATTTGATTCATAGTACTATTTCGCTACAGTAGTACTAACCTAGTTTAGTTTTACTAATTTGACACTTAAAAGATGCTAGTTATAATTGATATTAGTTTTAATAAATTCTTCTAATACCTACCTAATACATTACCTTGAGGTAGTGTAAAAAAGGATTGTTCTAAAGACCCGAAGCTTGTATTCGCATATATGTGGGTCTGTATGTTTTTTATCTTTACTTAATATTGACTTTATCTTAGTGGATTCTGGTGTAGTTTGAGATAGCAATTATCGCTAAGGATGTAAAAAGTATCTATAGAGCCTCGTCTAATATAATAGTGATGACATAAGCTGTGCTTGGGTGGTGTAGTTCTTTGCTACCCTTAGGAATAATTGGTCGAACTCAGGAGCGCTTTGGGGGGATTCCTATCGTAACCGAGCTTACACAACACCAACTTATAGTAGCTACCGTCCTTGCTAGTAATGAAACCTTGTTTTACGCTGGCTTACTCCACGATATATTGAAACCAGCATTTAGATTCGTCAAGAATAGAGATGGGAATTGGAAGTGGTGGCATCTTAACTACAACGAAAGCGGTAAAGAAGTACCTTTGCGCAACTACTTACAGAATATTCAAGCCATATCTAGCCTGAATATAGATAAAGACATGTTTGTGGAGATAATACAATGTCACCACCCTATTAAGCGCTGGTGTAGGAAAAAGAGTTTACTTAAGCATAATCCTATAAATTATGTAGAAAATAAACTAGGAATCACATCAATAGAAGCAACATTACTGCCAAGCAGAGGACTCGATAATATAGGATTACACGTATGCCTAGAAGCTAGAGGTCTTAATAATCCATATCACTACTTCGTTTTAACTATGATTTATTACGGATTAAAATATTATCTTAACAAGCTTTATGAGGAGATTTTCTCGAAACTAGGCTTGAATAAGCTTGTAGTCGAGTATTATTTTGGGAACTATAGTCTACCTCTAATTGAATATGTAAATGGTACATTGGTCATAAAATACTACGTGAATTCGTCCGAGTTTAGAGGATTACGGATTAGACATGAGTATAGTAGTGAGTATAGCTTTGATATGAGGATTTTAAGAGAGGGTGGGGTTGGTTTTACTTTTGGTTGGAGCGATGTCCTGGTCTACATGGTTCCCCACGTTAGTTCGTTTGGTTATTCTTATAGAATTGCATGTGTCATACCTGGTCTTGTAAAGTATGATGGGACGAAGTCAAGAGACGATACTAGTGTAAAGGAGTTATTTAAGGATAAGGTAGAAAATATTATTTATAATGTTATAGATGATTTGGAAAGTAGTCTAGGTTTAAGTGTTGGTTATGGGGATGTTATAGTAAAGTATCTGGAGGGAGGTGAAGAAGGTAGCTATAGTTGCTTGTTCTGTAGTAGGAGAACTAGCTATAAGATTAGACTTAGTAAGACGGGGCTCTTAAGCGAGAAGTTTACAGATTATCACAGAATTAGTGGTAGTGCCGAAGGAGCGGAAATCAGTGTATGTCCTCTATGTCATCTTGGCTTTATATTAGAGGAGAGGTTTAGGAAACAAGGACCGAGCTTCTTAGTGCCTCTAGCAGGAGATACTACTGGAGCAATTATTGCTAGAGATTTCGCTGGGAAGTTTAGTTCGAAAAACGGGTCAATACCAGTTAATACTGATGAAGGAGTAATATTGTCAATATTAGGGCAATCTACGTTACAATTGATATCGGATGCTTGGTATCAGTCTTTACTTAAAAGGACAAGTAAAGCTTCTGTAAAGCTTCCTTGGATGAATGCCTATAATATTAGGTCTCAGCGTGATGTTGATGTGCTTCGTTTTAGCTTTTTAATCTCACGTGAAGTTTTATTGTATCCTTTAATTATTAAAGTAAGGCCGAGGGCATTGATATCGACTTATGGTGGACGGAACAAGAAGTTTGTGTTAAATACAGACCTGCTTGAAGGTCATATTCTCTGGCGTGGTGAGGAAGGCGACCTTACCGAAGAGCAGTTGGATGCGTTGAAACCCATCTTAAGGGAGATGGGTAAGAGCAAAATAGGACAGCTTAGGAAAATATATAGTAGGCTGGTGAGTCTTTATGGTCTCCGATGATAGGTCTGAACTCGATGAACTGGCTATCGAACTTCTTAGACTAATTCATGATGTGATACCGTGGAGAGAAGTTCCCGAAGATGTTAAGCGTGATAAGTGGAGAGTTCTCGCTAAACGTGTAATGGCTTCGAGTGGCGAGGATTTACAAGAATTCATGCATAATGTTGTGCGTGGCGTAGCAGGGGACATCTTTTATGTAAAGCGTCGTGCTAGTAGTGAAGGTAATGAAATAAGACTTTTAGGTAAGGAACTTGAGGAATTCCTTAAAAAGATTCGTGAAAAGAACGTTGAGAAAGAGTTACTAGTGTATGTAAAATCAAGGGCTATACCTCTTGTCATAAGGCTTTCAGCTAAGCTTGGAGAGAAGGAAGAGGAGGGTGAGTAATAATGTATGTACTCGTTCTTAGAAGTAGAGAGCCTATAAGCTATGGAGAAGAATCTATAGGTGTAAAGACTCTGATAAAAAGGATAAGTATTCTGCTCCCAGAACAAGGCGAAGTTATTCAAGTACCAGTCATATTGGGCAACGGCTTTCGGGGAGTCCTACGTGATGTTATGACAAATGTATTCCTAGAGAGGGTTGCTAAAATAGCTAAGGAGAATAATAAGAATGTGAAGGTTGACGCTAGGGTTCTATTGCTCATGCTCTCTGGTGGTGTTCTAACAAGGAGGGGAGACGAGCAAGTAACGGCTAAAAACATAGATAACTTACGGCAAAAGTCAGGATTTCTGCTTCCTCTCAACATCATGGGCTTCGCACTCTCAAACGTAATGATTCCCTCAAAGATTAAGGTATCAGTATTCTATCCCATATGCAGAGAAACTCTGCCTCTTATCCAAGACCTAGTAGACCAAGCTAAGAATAGAGATGGTCAAAGCATTATTGACATTAATAAATTTAGTTCCATGAGTGTGAAGAACCTTGTAGATGAAGTCCAGATGATGCATAAAGATGATATCGCAAAACTAGCAAATATTTCATTATCAAACATTGAAGTTGTAAACGTAGACTGCTAAAAGGCATTGCCAAGAACTTCAACAAGCTTGGCAAACAAAACTCGTGCTAAAAC
>JALWZC010000022.1:0-7259 GCA_027002875.1 Desulfurococcales archaeon | reverse complement strand
TACCATCAGGGGAAGACAGGTTGAGGAGGGACAAAACGAAGAGGGAAAAACAGAACAAGAGCAACAAGTGGAACGGAGAAGGGCACGGCTTCAAGCGATATTTCAGCGTGAATACGTTGTTCCGGGAACATTGTTTATCGGGTATATTAGTGAAATAGTTCCACTAAGTGAGGCGGAAAGAGAGTTACTAGCCTTGAGTATAGAGAGACTAGGAAAAAGTGTTGGCGTTGGCGGTGCAGTGGTAAGAGGATTTGGTTCGTTCAGTATTGAATATAATGGTCTAGGTAGACTAGTGCAAGATGACCCATCTGAGCTAAATGAATTCATCAAAAGTAATATAGATAGAATACTAGAGATATTGAAATCAAACCCGGAAGAGTGGCTGAGTTCAGCATAATCTAATAAATGCCGATATTACATTGTTGTGGACAACAAAGATTACAGAATAGGAAACTGGAAAGACATTTTACTGTGATATGCTTGATATGCGGTGATGCTAGTTGCACGGTGATGAGGAAGAAAGTTGTCCAGAAATCTCAGTAGCAGCGGTTCCTAACCTATACCTGGTTGTACTAAAATTTAGGTTTCCTCCTATAAATTTAATTCAAGAAGCGCCAAACATGTTGACGTATATACCATTTCATGCAGATTCTCTCTTACTGTTCGCCGATATTGTGGGAGATTATGGTGATATGGATTGGAGATTTGATTTTGTAAAAGTTTCGTATTTCCGTAACTTCGATAGAGAATATCCCGAGTCGCTGATAATTTCAAAGGAGTATGGAGTAGCGCTTTCATCTGTTGTGTTGCCGGTATTCAGAAGAGCTAGTGATAAAATGGACCTATACTTGCCTATGCGTTCTCCGCGCAAATTGGTTCTGGTGGTAGAGGAAAACACGGTTCGCTTACACAGACTGGCAAGAACTGATGCAGTACTCCATCAGGAAAGGCTATGGATTAGAAAGAGAGATGACATCCCTAAACTAGCACTAATTAATGATAACCTATTCGAACTTGAGGAGTTAAAGAGTAGCATAAACGCGAGAAGTGGAGGGTACAGAGCGATAGATGTATCGTTGAAAATACCTCTTGAATACCTATCTGTAGAACTAGCCTTCTTTGCTAGTATAGGCAACCTAGAGAAGCTCCAAGAGGAGTTAAGTACATTAAAAAGGAGTGGTGTGGGAAAGAAACGTGACATGGGATTTGGAGACTTAATCTCATGGGAAATATACAATGTTGAGCCGAATAACAAATACCTCGATATATGTGACCCCATGCTTATTTATAGCAGAGAGAACGATATAATACGCTTAATAACTCTAAGAAACCTCCCCGCAACAGTGCTTAACGAGCTAAGGAGACCAGAGAAAGAAAAAGATAGAAAACTATGGTTTCTTCCAGTTAATATGAAAATGGCACTTTCCAGAACTAAGCCACCTTATTGGCTCAGACAAGAGCTCTGTCTTATACCATTCTCCGAGTTCTTGTTACGCATCCGGGAAAAGTGCTAATAACTCCTCTGGTCTAGTGGAAATATGCTTCTTCGTTGGGTTCGTAGATGTGTTCGTAGGGGGTAGACTGGCCTGATTTCCCTCTTTACTACTGGTTTGCCCACTATGTTTTCCTCGTATAATATCTCCTCCATATTGTTATCCCATAACTTTACTCCAAGGTCTCCGTCCTCGTAGTGTATTATCTCTACATTGTATATCTTGTCGTCGTACTCGATGTAATCCTGTCTTTTGAGTTCGTGGTGTAGTCTGCGGGAAAACTGGTGGCTTTAATAGTACTTCCTCACATACTTGTGAGCCGTTTTCATTGCCTCTAGGTGTTCTTGGCTGTGCCTGTGCATTATCCCCTCTCTTAGCCCTAGCAGTTGGAAGTAATGGTGGAGTAGCTGGGAGTAGAAGTAATGGCAGAACCCAGTCTTCTGCTCGCAGTAAACAAACATAGCGTTTAGCCACATTAATAGAAAGCCCGTCTCTCTGACTCCTACCAAGCTGTATACAAGGAAGTATGCGGCCGCCAGGGCGCCATGCTTCCTGGCTATCTTCTGTGCCTTCCTGAACGCTATCCTAGCCTGATAGGGCTCTCTTACAATGCTCCTCTCAGGGAGCAGGGACTCCCTCTTTTTATCCGCCCTCATGCCTCTACGTGAAGATGTTATCCTGACCCGTTTTCTGTCTATCCTACTAAATGCTGCTTCCTGGTTTGTTACTAGTGGGTAGTATTTTCCGCCTTCACCCTTGCTTACTAGACCTTTCCTAATCATGCGCCGGAGTATAACTGCTAAATTAGCTTTACTGACGGGACTACCACGGACTAATTCGTATGCCTTTTTCAGCTCAGTAAAGCTGGCTCCCTTCGTGTAAACCTTTGCTATCAGATACCATAGTACCCCCTGTGCTCCAAGCTCCCTGAATATCCTTCTAAGCCTAGAGTAGTGTCCCGCTATGCTCCTCGGCAGGTTTCTAGGAAGTATTAGAAGGCCTAGAGGCTCAACGCCGAGAATCCTTCCCTTGGTTTGGTCAATTATTTGGAGGTCGAAGTAGTATAGGCCTGGCGTTGCTCCTTCATTAGCTATTATCTCTATCACGCTTGTGAAGGGTGCAACGCTGCTCTCCGGTGTAATGGCTATGCTAGCTATTGACGCCGGAATCTCTCTGGCGTATATACCGACTCTGTGGCCTGGAGGGCCATTCACTGCAAGAGGGAATGTTACCCTCTCCCCGGGATACATTACTAGGACTCTCCTTGGGCTACTCGATATCAGCTCTTTTCCACGACCGGTCCTCCCTATTCTCTCTGGTTCTCTTTCCTCAACTATGCTCATAGAGATGTTCACCCACTAGACTAAAAGTGGGGGATGCAATAATTATGTGAAAGAAGTATCGTAGCCCGGGGTGAAAGATGTTGAACGAGGGCTATGCCGACATTATCGATAAGCTCTTGAAGCATGCCGAGGAGGACCTAAAGGCAGCTAAGGTGCTATATGATAACGAATTAATGCTTCAAAGCCTCTACCACCTAGAGCAGGCTTCAGAGAAAATTCTGAAAGCCTATCTTATTGGCGTGTTGCTCTATCCTATGAAGCTTATTGTTGATAATGCTGAAAGCTTGGGTACGGCAGGAAAGTTTAGAGACATACACGGCTGGTTAAAGTCTTCCATATACAACTATATAGTGCCGAAGAATTTGGGTCACGCCTTCAGCGGGTTCATGAAGGAATTCCTACCACGCCTTTACAAGGGATATTGTTCAGGGAGGCTTATTGATTATGTTAACGCGACCCTGAGGGCCTGGCTCCCACGTGTAAGAATGAGTAAAGAGCGTATAATCGCTAAGCTCGTGGAGCAAGGAGCTACTAAGGAGGTAGCTGAGAAGGTGTATAATCTGATTATCAATGTGCTCTCACAGCCAGCACCCATAGCTATAGGAGAGGATATCCGGCGGAAATCATGCGAGAAGGCAAGGTCGGACTTCGGGGCATCCCTGGAAAAACTGGGGGATGAAGAAAAGCCTTGTCTCCAGGCAGCGGCTCTCCTCGTAGAATACGTGGAGGAGTTAGCCGAGAAGGCATACACTCAAGTCATCACGGAGTACAGAGGGCTCCTAGGCCAAAAGATTGGAAAAGTGCTAGAGGCTGTGGGCCTCAGTGATATACTGCCGAGAGACCTCCTTGAGGAGACAATAGAGGACTTATTGAGAAAGTTTGTAATAGGTAACATCGTAATCTACACGACGCTCCCATTACACTTCTGCATACTCAAATATTACAACGCCACGCGATACGGCGAGGGAACAGTCCCCAAAGAAGAGTTCGAAGCTATACCCAACACCATAAAGACACTAAACCGTCTCCACGAGCTAACGAGAACCCTAATATTACTAAGCCTGCAAGACCAGCCAGCAGGCCCCGACGAATCCAGGTAGACGCATCCCCTCTGGGAATAGCTGGGCGGCTTGCGTCTACCTAGTGGAGTAGCTGGTGCTAGAAGTTAGGGGGATGTCTTCAAATTATCTGCTGGGTTACCTTGCCGGTATCTAGGGTAGATATCTTACTGGCTTCTATGGGGGAAATCAGCATGGTATCCACTCCTCGCCTACTCTTTTATACTTGGAGTTACTCATTAGTGAGACGTCTATGTTCGTTGATGATGAGGGGCGTGTTTATAGCGTTAGTGTTTTGTCTATTAGTGGTCTTAGTTCTGGGTTTGTGTAGTAACGTGCCATGGGGTGGTCTGGCGGCACTATGTCTCTTGAGTGTTGTCTTATGAGTCCTTTGTTTCTCGGCTTCTCGGTAGCCCGGCTTGCTTCGCCAAGTGTTATCCCAAGTTCTCTTGCCAAGTCTTCAAGCCTAACACTATGAGGAGCAGAGCGTATAGCTCTGAGAACCTCATGTTCTAGCTTGTCTAGAACTAGTTTTGGCTCACTCCTCTCAACTATCAGCAGTAGGTCGCCGTTTCGGAATACGTAGAGCGTGCCTGGGTTCATGGGATTCCATTCCTCGTCTGTTAAGGGCTCAGTAGCCACTATAGCCGCGTACTCGTCCTGAGATTTAAGCTCTTCAAGTCTTACCTCGTAGTCCTTGTCTAGTAGCCTCACAACACCCCTATGAGGCGGATGCCTTAGAAGATAGTGTAGTGTCCCCCTCCTATTCATGAATGCAAAAAGGTACTCCCCGTTGCTGAGCAGGAAGTTGAACTTACCACGCCTGCCTATTCTGTCTGCTAGCTCCCATAGCTTGGCTGCCAGGTTTCCTAATCCTCTATCCTGGAGGCTTGATAATTCTTCGAGAATGTAGCAGAATGCGTGTTCTGAGTCCGTTTCTCCTATTGGGTGGCACCATTTAAGCTCATAGTCTGAATTCTCGTCCAGCCCTAGTAGTGTACCGTTGTGTGCGAACACCCAGTCCCGGTCCCAGAGTCTTCTCACGAAGGGATGGGTGTTCACGTAGCTAATGTCTCCTTGAGAGGCCCAGCGCACATGGCTAACAACAATCCTACTCTTAATCCCTTGGGCCATAAGCCTAGCTATAGGGCTCTCAGGAGCAGGTTTTGGCTCCTTAACAAGTCCAGCAAGACCCCCGTCCAGGTACCAGGCAACGCCCCAGCCTTCACGGTGAATCCTACCCCTCTTCCTAAAACCACGCCAAGTAAAACTAATCCTAACAGCCTTGTTAGATGACAGAGCGAAAAGTTCACACATAACCCGTAACCACCAGAAGAGTATATAGTCACGATAACCGATAAAATTATCATGGTGGTTCAGTAATGGTTCTAGATAGGTTTAGGGAGAGGAAGGGCCCTCTTAGAAAGGCTTTAGAGGAGCGCGTGAAGAAGGGCCCGGTTCTTAGGAGGCTTAGGGAGGAGTTCTTCAGGGCTGTTACGAGGGTTTATGATGCTGATAGGTTTCATGTCAGCTTGCTCGACGATATCAAGAATGCTAAGAACTTCCTTGTAATAATATCTCCTTTCCTTAACATGCTTCGGGTACAGAAGTTTATCTTGGCTAGAGAGGTTAGGGAGGCCTTAGAGAGGGGTATTGATATAATAGTTGTGACCAGGTTCCCCGAGCCTAAGAAAGTGAGTGATGTAAGGGAGCACGAGAAGTGTATAGAAGCCCTCAAGAACGTAGGTATCAGGGTTGTTACTGTTAAAGAGCCCACATTACACTTCAAGGCGGTGATAATCGATAACGAGATAATATACCTTGGCTCGATAAACCCGTTAAGCATACTGACATATCGAGAAATACCCGCAGACTATATGATAAGGTTCGAGAGCGAAGCACTCGTAGACGAAATAATAGAGAATGCCATAGGAAGAGAAATTTACGAGCAATGGCTAAGTAAACAATGAATATTGTTTACACTACATATGGAATCAGCTATCGTGAGAAGTTATTAGGCATGGCATAGATTATTATAGGTAGGAGGAGGGTTACAAGTGAGTGTAGATATTATCAACAAGCTAAAATTTAAGGACAGTAAGCTAGGCTACGTAAAGGTGAGTGATGGCAGTGTAATTATTTTACGCGTAGCTATTGTCGATGTAAGAGTTCGGGAAGAGGCTTCTCCCTTTGGAGTAGAGTTTGATGTTAACGCTACTGGGGGTGTATCAGTTTATCCCTCTGAGGATGCTCTGAAAGAGGCCAGTAGCAAGCCAGTAATTAAACCAGGTAAGATTGTTAAGGAAGGTTGGATTCAAGTTGACATAATTGAAAAGACTTCTGCATATGAAGAGGTAATATATCATGATGAAAGAGTGGGTAGGTACTTAGTTAGAGTAGAAATTGAGCCAATTATGGTATCCAAGAATACATTATATAAGACAATGCAAGGAATTCCATGGTATGTTGTGAGATGGGTGCCCAAGATAACTTGGAGCAGAGTCGAGGATAAAGGTGTCCCTGGATGAGTAAACAGGGTGGTTAGCTATGTGGGCTCTCGCATATTCATATATAAATAATAGTGAAACACAGCAGGCACAAGTAACTCCCTCTTTTACTCAGAGGATGCTCGCTGAGCGTATTGAACTAGGCTTTTCCATTAGAGGAAGGTACACCTACACAGTAAGTATCGTCATAAACCGTGGTACGACTAAGGAAGCGGAAAGTATGCCTGAAAACATGCTATCAATTCACCGCATTTATGATGAGTTACGGGTCTTTAGTAAAGAGAAAGTGCTCTCCGTACTTAGGCAATACCTTCGTCTTAACGAGGAGGGTATGTTGGTATTAAAGCGTATTGGAGAACTTGAATTCGTAGATTTATGGAAGTTTGCATCCCTGCTTCTGTGGATGGTGAACATACAAGGATACAGGGTAGCCGACGTCAGTCTTGCAGAGGACTTAGAGACTGGTGAACCCCAGTTTGTTAGCGTCTACATAGATAATTGTGGCTGGAGGGAGTGGAAGAGACTCTCAAAGTTCGTTAAGAAGCGTCTTGTAGAAGAGGGATTTAGCGATATTGCTGGCCGGGTGGCACTGGTATGCAGGAAAGCGCTTCAAACCCCGAGAGGCTGAATCCCCGCCAACTGATGGATTATCTTAAGCAGTTTGTAACCAACAAGAGGACTATCTTGAATGAAGTTTTTATTCGACGTACTGTTAGTGCTATCTTCTTTGCGCTCTTCAACTACTGGGCCCTCAAGAGCTACATTAAAGGTAAACGCGGCGATGGCCCTTACGGGGATAGCTTTAGACTCTCAACATTCTTCGAGGACCTGCTTAGTAAGGGATTCGACTACGCAATA
>JALWZC010000021.1 GCA_027002875.1 Desulfurococcales archaeon | reverse complement strand
ATTGAATATGTATATGGAATTAAAATCTGTAAATATATTAATCAATCAAAAATTTAAATACAATATCCCTAATAGTGTTTAAATGGTGATAGAAATGTCCGAGCAGGCGGAGAAAGTTATAAATCATGAAAAACTCGCAAAACTACAAGACGAACTACGTAGCTTGATCAGCCAGTCCGAGTATATTCGGAACCAGGTAGAAGTCGTTACCGCGACAATACAAGATCTAGCCACCGTTATCGAGACACTAGACTACCTCGAGAAACACGGTGAAGGTAAAACAGTACTTGTCCCCATAGGGGCTGGCAACTACATTAGAGCGAGGATAGAGAAGGTTGAGAATATTATAATGGGTGTCGGTGGAAGGATAAGCATCGAGGCATCACCTGAAGAAGCTAAGAAGATGCTTGAGGAGAGAATTAGGACGCTTGAAAACGTTAGGCTAGACCTACTGAGGAAGCTGGAGGAGATTAACAGGAGGATTAACGAAATAATCCCCCAAGTCGAAAAGCTTTCAAGGGAAGTTAAGCAGTGAAACAGCGATGGAAGGCATAGCTGAGAAGCACTATCGACTAGAACAGTTGAAAAAGCAGCTATTGGAACTAGAGAATGAAAAGAACGAGTTAATGCAAGCTGAGAATATGCTCAACAAGATGGGTAATCGAAGAATATACCGTGTAATGAAAAACTTCATGATAGAAGTAACACGGGAGGAAGCACTACAGTATATTGGGGAGAGAATAGAGGTTATAGACGTATTGATAACAAAAATTTCCCGAGAAATCGAGAGATTAAAGAAAGAATTAGGCAGTATATGAACATATTTAAATACTTTTTCCTGGAACAATAACACCCGATAAGCCTCATCACTACACGTAGTCTCCCGTCCTATTTTTACTAGTAAACTAACATTATCACGCCGGAATCGAATATTAACCCCAATAGTTTGTATGAATAGTTAATTGAAAAACAATGGGCATAGAGCTATAACAATAACAAATACTGATATGAATAGCGGGATAGAGTATCGGTGAAAATCGCGTATTCCGATACCAGACAACCTAACACCTATAATATTAGCCAGTGAACCCGTTAACACCCCCAAACCTCCTAAATTGACACCTATAGCCAAAGGCAACCAGTTGGAAACGCTCTTTAGGAAAAATATAGTCGCTGGAACATTACTAATAATAAAACTAACTACTACACTTACCGCTACTAATTGACACTTAGAGAGATAAGCTGGAATCCTTAGTTGAGACCCTAAGTATCCGAAATCGATAAACATTAACATGAAGATCAGGAGTAGGACATAGTCAGTTCTTAACAATATGTTCTTATCGATCAGGATATATCCTAGTACTGAAAATATCAGTGCAACGAGTAAGAGCATCCTAATATAGTTGCCGAGAACTACTAGTATGAAGACAAGGAAGGAGAACGAGGCTAGAAATATATTTATACGAATCCTTGGAAGAGCAGGTTTAATTATTTTCCTGCAGCCACTTCTCTTCAGTATGAAAACAGTGTAAGCAATGAGAATACCAGCTGAAATTAGGAAATACAGCAACATACCTTTAATAAACGCGTCAATCCCCAGCCTATAATGGATCCATATTATCAAGTTTTGAGGATTGCCGAAAGGTGTTAGTGATGAACCGATGTTAGCTGCAGAAACAGCTAAGACGACCAGAAGTGCTTTATCATACTTACTTATTCTAGAAATCGAAAGGATTAATGGTATATATATGAATAATACTGCGTCATTCATTATTATCATTGAAGCAAACAGCTCGGTTACTAATACAATAATTATTGTTCTATAAGCGATTCCCCATCGAGATATGATCCTTATTGCTATAGCATTTAGAAAACCACTGATTTCGAGGCCCCGCGAGGCGTATAGTAAGATCAGAAGCGTTAGCAGCGCCCTATAATTAATATATCTAGTGGAGTCGGTAAGGAAGGAAACTCCATTAAACATGAGAAGTACCAGGTATAATATGGTTAGAAGCAAGAACAGTTTTTCCCTAAGAAGAAAATACAACGATCTATTTAGGAGACGTTTTAGAAACGTTTCCACATGGAAGCACCGGGTTCTTCATATTTAGAGAGTCCTTCTCGATATTTCAAGTGTTAAAGCTTCGTCTGGGATAATGTGTTTACCATCGCTCGATACCTTGACGTGGGCAATAATCAAATTATTCCATGCAAGTGGTATAATCCATACTTTTTCTGGGTCCCGGTACTCGCCAGCTTCAATGACAGAAGTTTCATTGAGGACTTGGGCCATTCTATCAATTATACTGCGATTAACCAGTTTCGAGATTACAACTGAGACGGGTCTGCCTTTAGGTGATGGGTGTCCTGCTACTGGATCGTAGTGTATCCTATCAATAGCGAAACCATTATACATTAGCGGGATGTCAACGTGAACTTTACCGCCTGGATCTCTATGTATTAAGGGTGGACCAGGGACGAGGAATGGTAAGGCCTTCTTTACTGTATCGATGGCTTGTTTAACCGCTTCATAATTAAATATTGCCTGATCGGGGTTAGGTAAGGGATTGCCCAATACACGGCGCCCTTGAATAATTATGATATATATTGATAATAAAGTTGACCAGCTTCATTAGTTTTCTTGTATTGCGTTATTCATCAAAACAAATAAATATTTCCGGATATTATATACCCATTAGTGATAATTTTCCGGGGTATAAGTATGAATGCATTAACTAGGACTGGACTAGCCATCCTTATAATAGTAATCGTTATCCTCGCAATCGGCGGAGGCTATTGGTGGTATGCATCTTCACAGCCAGGAAAGACCACTACATCGCCATCCACTACTTCTCCCACCACAACTACTCAGGGTGGAGGCGGGGCTACTACAACTACTTCTCCAACCACGACTACTGCAAAACAAGTAACTATCACTGTCATTGGTCCATGGAGTGGTACCTCGGCGGAGTACTTCAAGGCCGTTATAGGTAATTTCACAGCGAAGTATCCTAATATTAAGGTGAACTATATTTCTAAGAGAGCAGAGGATCTAGCTAAGACTGCCCCCTTACAGTTTGCAGCCGGTAAAACCCCGGCAGATGTAATAATTACGCCGTGGGCTTGGTGGATTGTTGAAATGGCTAAGAAGGGATATGTCGTCGATATATCCGACATGATCAACCCGAACGACTATATCGGCGGCATCGTCGATAAGGTTACGTATAATGGTAAAATATATGGAGCACCATTCACTATGTGGTTGAAGCCGGGCTTCTGGTACCGTAAATCATTCTTCCAGCAGCACGGCTTATCGGAGCCTAAGACCTGGGACGAATTCCTAAACCTTCTAGACCAGATTAAACAGATCAACGGTATACAGAACCCAATAGTTACAGGCGACGGTGTAGGATGGCCTGAGAGCGATATTGTTGAGCACTTCCTAATAACATTCGGAGGGCCGGATCTACAGTATAAGCTGATTAATTGTGAAGTAAAGTTCAATGATCCCCAGGTTAAGGATATAATCAAGAACAAGCTCGTACCACTAATAAAGAACGGGTACTTCAGCGAGCCGATCGAGTGGACTCAAGCAGTAGATGAATGGTGGAGCGGTAAATACGCATTATACTTCATGGGTACATGGATTACCGGCAGGGTAGACGATCCCAACGATCTAGACTTCTTCCCACTACCAGGTGCTAAAGGCGTAGTAGGCGGAGCAGACTATGGATTCATACCCAAGTTCACGGACAAAATGGATGCAGCTAAAACCTTCCTAAAATTCATCGCTACGGAGGGACAAATGTACCATGTAGCAGGGCCAGCCGGTAAAATACCAACCTATAAGAAGATTAGCGTAGATAAGCTCTGGAAGCCGATGCAGTCCGTATACCAGAAAATACTAAACCTAGGAATGGAGATAGTACCGGACCTAGACGACTCTGTGGGAGGAGATTGGCAGACACTATTCTGGGACCAGTTGAAACTATTATGGGCTGAACCCGACCAGGTAGACCAGATCCTTGATACACTGACACAGCAGCACCCAGCATGTCAATCATCATCCTAAAAAGGGTAGCTGGTAGGCATGTTGTCAAACCCTAATCTTTTTCTCCATAATCCCCTCTTTTCCATAACACGTAACTGTATATTTGTTTATTAGGAGGGTTGGAATTCGTGTTTCGAGGGATTTGGAGGCGTAGTAGCAGGAAGAGGGGGAGGAGTAAGAAAGCGATAATTATAACGTTTCTATTACCCGAGCTAATACTGCTATTAACCTTCGTCCTAACACCTATTGTTGGTACATTCGTAATAAGCTTTCAAACGGATAACGGTTATGGCCCGGATAATTACTATAAGGTTATAACGGAGACTTCCCCCGATAAAGCATTAGTCCTCCCGAAGAATATTGAGAGCCTCCGCCCGCCGCCATGGGGTGCTTTGATACATAACATTGTATGGGTGCTGATACACTTACCACTAGTAGTATTTCTAGGCTTAGCCTTAGCGTATTTACTCCACGAGGTTAAGGGTAGCTCGATCGTTAAGACGATCATATTTCTAGGAATGGTTATACCTATGATCGTCGGTGGACTACTAATAAGGTTTATGTACGATGGAACACTAGGAGTAGTACCCTTACTCTTCAAAACACTGGGGATAAACTCGCTAGCAAAAACATGGACAAACTACCCGCAAACAGCGCTTATATCACTAATACTGGGATCAGTATGGCTTTGGACGGGTTTCAGCTTGACGGTTTACTCTGCAGCCTTTGAATCCCTCCCTAAAAGCTATATCGAAGCGGCAAAGATCGATGGTGCGAGTGGGTTACAAATATTCTTTAAAATAGTAATTCCACTCCTAAGACACGCAACTATCGTCGTAGTAGTCATGACTATGCTCTGGGACCTGAAAATCTTCGACATAGTATATGTTTCAACACTTGGAGGACCCGGTGGTTCGTCGAATGTCATGGCTCTCGTAATGTACCTATACTTCGCCCGAGCACTAGACTATGGTAGATCAGCGGCTACAGCAGTGATCCTAGCATTAATCACACTAATCCCCGGAGCATGGTTTATCAAGCAGGTGGTGAAGAGTGGTAAGGAGAAGAGGTAAAGTCTTCCTAAAATATCTAGCTATAAACATCATAGTATGGACTATTGCAATACTATGGACTCTACCTTTCATCGGCGTAGCGATGGTGTCGGTTAAGCCTTTCAAGGAAGTAGTAGTAAATGGCTGGTGGACTCTAACCGGACACTATACGTTGAAGAACTTTATCGATGCATGGAGCAACCCGGTTTATGGAGTTGGTAGAGGATACACCAATTCTTTCATCGTCGCAATACCGTCAACAATAATACCATTATTCATAGCGGCACTAGCCGCCTACGTTTTCTCGAGGTTTAGCTTCCCACTGAAAACATGGCTATTCATAACACTACTAGTAATAATGTCAATGCCTCAGCAAATGAGCGTTGTACCATTATTCTTCATGCTAGACCGGATGGGCTTGTACGACCAGTTATCGGGTCTTATACTAGTTCATAGTGCGTGGGGGCTTGCATGGATAACATTCTTCCTCAAAAACTTCTTCGACACTCTCCCTAGGGAAGTAGAGGAAGCGGCTCGCGTTGATGGTGCCGGCGACTTCCATATATTTTTCCGCTTGGTACTCCCAATGAGTCTACCGGCAATAGCGAGCGTTTCCGCAATACAGTTCACATGGGTCTGGAGCGATTTCTTCTACGCCCTAGTCTTCATAGCAAGCCCAGAGAAATACGTTGTTACACTCCAAGTAGCTAATATGAGGGGGCAATACTTCGTAGACTGGGGCTTATTATCCGCCGGGGCGATCTTTACGATGCTCGTACCCCTCCTCGTCTACGCCTTGCTCCAGAAATACTATGTCCGCGGAATGGTTGGATGGACTATTAAGGGGTGATCATGTATGGCCCGCGTACTCTTAGAAAACATTGTTAAACGCTTCGGCAGAGTAGTCGCAGTAGATCATGTAAACCTCGAAGTTAGAGATAAGGAATTCATGATTCTCCTAGGCCCAAGTGGCTGCGGAAAAACAACTACTCTTAGAATCGTTGCAGGATTAGAATACCCTGATGAAGGCAGGGTTTACATCGATGACAAGGATGTAACAGACCTCGAGCCAAAGGATCGGGATGTTGCAATGGTATTCCAAAACTACGCGCTATACCCGCACATGACGGTTTATCAAAATATAGCATTCCCACTAATGATTAGGAGGAAGAAGCTGGGATTAACGAAAGCTGATATTAAGAAGAAAGTACTAGAAGTTGCGAAGATGCTTAAAATAGAGGATCTCCTAGACCGGAAGCCGGGACAGCTCAGCGGAGGGCAGCAGCAGAGAGTAGCACTTGCGAGAACACTGGTTCGAAGACCGAAAGTATGGTTAATGGATGAACCACTTAGTAATCTAGACGCGCTCCTAAGACTCGAGATGAGGGCTGAGCTTAAGAGGCTTCAGAAAACACTCGGTATAACAACGATCTATGTAACACATGATCAAGCCGAAGCATTGAGCATGGCTGATCGAATAGCAGTTATGAATAAGGGAAAGATAATACAGGTAGGGTCCCCCGACGACGTATACCTCCGGCCGAGCCACGTATTCGTGGGGACATTCATTGGTTCACCACCAATGAACACTATAAAATGCGTAATCATAAAGTCTAACAACGAATACATCCTTCAATGCCCCGGATTCCAGAGGAAAATACCGAGCGGAGAAGTAGCAGGTGTAAGGGATCAACAGGAAATACTTCTAGGGATAAGGCCCGAATTCATAGATGTATACAAGGAACCAGTACCGGACGGTATAAAAGCCAAGATACTGGTAGTAGAACCACAGGGGTCAGAGGTAATACTGAACGTAGACATAAACCCCGGTGGAGAAGAAACACTATTAAAAATAAAAACCAAATACACGGTTAAATATAGAACAGGGGAATTAATATACATAAAACCAGACTGGACGAAGGTATCAATATTCGACTATAAAACTGGGAAAGCACTAGCTTAGGAGTAATCTAGGAGAAAGAGGAGGTTTTTTATCACACGATTCAGCTGTACCAGTAACAATTCCCCCATAATTCTACGCAGTGTAGTAACGGAGCTGTATAGCTTTTTAATCAATTAGAGAGTATGTTTTAGGGTTTATATACTGTAGATAACTGTCTAGATCCGGATACGCTAGACTCATCACTTACTATTAATAATTCCCAGGGTTTTACTATGAATTCTATGTTTTTATCAGCATACTCTAATAATTTGATAATATCCTTCAAAATATATTTCCTATACGGTTTGTCCATAAAAATGGCTTGGGTCGCTAAATAGCTTAGTGATTTATCGTTTTCTCTAGGAATAACACCTATGACTTTCCCTAAATCTAGAACTATTCCCTTATATTTTCTTAGTATATATGAGAGTGTTAATGCGAAACATATATCGGTTATCGGATCATTTCCATTGCCTAAATCCATTATGATATTTGCCTTTAGGAGTCGTCTATTAATATCCTGTAACGATTTACTAAGGGCTAGTATTATGAAGCTATAGTCTCTGATAACGGTTGTTTCTAGTAGTACCGGGCCTGTCCAGTTTCCTCTTCGAAGTTTCCTACGTGAGATCCTGATTAAGCTATGCATTACGTCTCTTTCGCATTCTCTAGTACTACAAACTTTTATGAGTATAACTGTTGTATTACTCGGTAAAAGTGTTAGTACTTTGTATAGTTTCTCCTTAAATCCTTCGTTTTTAAGCAGGCTTTCAGAGAGAATTAAGACTATTGTATTAACAATATACAGCGGCATCGTAGCATTCAATAATAACTCATAGACAGAATCGACTCCCCTCTCTAATTCCTCTCGGTGCACAAAATACGTTACTGGGAGTTTTAACTCCTTTGATTCCAGGTAGTTTTTATCGATGAGGCTTAGCATTATCATTGATTCGTAAAAAGAATTCTTTTCCAAAAATTTCGCCATGATTCCTGTACCTTTATGGTAAGCATAAACCATAGACGCTAGGATTAATAATATGAAAATCATAGAGG
>JALWZC010000020.1 GCA_027002875.1 Desulfurococcales archaeon | reverse complement strand
GTCTTATTGTCTCTAATTTATAATCCACTATGGGTTCTAGTGATGGCTTCTACAGCGATCGGGTTCGGTTCTCTGAGCAGCATCCTTGCCGCCCGCCGTTTCTTCTTCCTCGGCGGTGCTGCTCCCCACTCCGCCCTCATGGCTGTAGCATTATCAATCCCCCTAGCCTACTTGTTCGGGGGTAGCTTTGTTTTCTGGAGCATATTGATCGGTATTCTTCTAATCTACGTTGCAGGCTATAGTATCTACAAGGGGGTCGACCCGGATATTGCTACTGCTGTATTCGTATCATTCACTGCTAGCGGCGGGGTTTTAGCGGCTTATTACGCCCTGGTAAACTACCCGATCGGCTTCGACCTTGCAAGCCTTATAATCGGGGATCCAATACTCGCTACGGCCAGTGATGTATTATTAGCATTAACCACTTCCCTGATCACGTTTACAGCGGTTATACTAACTTATAGGGAGCAGTTAAGCCTCGGGATTGACAGGGATTCTGCTAGGCTCAGCGGTCTCCGAGTATTCCTCTATGATTTCCTAATATTCACGATACTTGGTTTGACAATGATTGTTTACCTGAGAATTGCCGGCTATATACTCGAGCACGTCTTAGTATTGCTACCGGCTAGTATCGCGGTTTCACGGGCTCGTAGTAGTTTTGAAGCATTAGAGGTTAGCCTTGTAACGGCTTTGTCGAGTAGTTTATTAGGCCTTCACACTGGTATATTGTTTAACCTATCGCCGAGTGGGCTGACAGGCTTATACCTATTATTATTCTATCTGGTAGCTGTCCAGCCATGGGTGGGCAGGCATGGTTAGTAAGCGTAGGTTCGGTGTTTCAATACCATCCGACCTAGCTGATCAGCTGGACTTATTGGCTGAGAGGATCGGTAGGGATAGATCTAGCCTCGTAGTGGAAGCACTTAAAACATTCATACACGACCACCTCCACGTCCTGGTACCACACCATTGCACCGGAATCATCGTCTCGAGTAGTTCGGGTGAGGGTATTAGTGGTAGTATTATTGAGAAGCACCGGGATATTATAATGTCTTATAACCACTACCACGTTGATAGGCTATGCATTATTACTATCATAGTATCCGGGGAATCAAGGAGGATCATGGAGCTTACAAGGGATCTATCAAGGCTGGGGTGTAGTGTAAGGTATATCCCCCTCGCTGCCTAAATACTATACTTGGTTGATTGGCCATGGGTTTACTGCCGGGACTAGCGAGTCATGCCGTGGATTTTAGGGGTAGGGAGGGATACTGGTTTACTAGTTACCTGATCGAGTACGTTGGCCGCCGCAGGGGCTGTTTCCGTGCAACTCTAGACCTTGGAGTTACATGGGTGCAGGTATGTGTTGTTGATAACACTCTTGTCTCGAATATGGGCGATGTCAGCCTAGATAAGGTCGTCCCCAGCAGGGTTGACAGAGTAGTATACTATGATCCCTCAACGGGTGAATCCTACGAAGTCGTAAAGTCCGGTAATAGCGGGTACTATAAGTTAAAGGCCCTAGCGATGGATAAAGCCCCGACTATAGAGATTAACGGGATACATATGCATAGGATTAAAGGGGTTGATCCGTGGACTGATTCTAGGAGGAAGATCGGCGTGCTGGGTATTAGGCATGGTGAGAGAGTCCTAGATACATGTATGGGCCTAGGATACACTGCTATACACTCACTGATCCGTGGGGCTGGTGAGGTCTACACGTTCGAGATCGATGATAACGTTTTATGGATCGCGGAGCATAATCCCTGGAGCCAGCAGTTGGGTAATCCAAGAGTCCACGTTATCCATGGTGATATCGTAGAGCTTATCGGGAAGATCCCGGATGAATACTTCGACAAGATAATACATGATCCGCCACGATACTCCTCGACGACTGGAGACCTGTATGGTGAAGAATTCTACCGGGAACTATACCGTGTACTGAAGCCTGGCGGTAGATTATTCCACTATACCGGCGAGCCCAGAAGGCATGGATCGCCCAGTATCGTTAAGGGTATTGGTGAAAGGCTTAGGAAAGCCGGTTTCCACCCGGTAATATACAAGCCGGGGCCCCAGGGCTATCTGGCTTCTAAACCAGTAATATAACCTCCTTACTCATCTACCGTATAGGCTTTAAACATTCATTTCATAAAACATGTATAATAATAGTGGAATACACTGCCCTTATACTTTTGTTTCCCGCGGGGTGTACGTGTATGGTTGACGCGGAGAAGTATGTTGATAGGGGTTATTCCCGCCTTGTTGCTTTGCTTGATGAATCAATTGATCTAGTCGATAAGCTCGAGGCCTTCGTTGGGAGGATCAACCCGGCCCGGGGCTACGAGCCTGGCCTAGTTATGCAGCTTTACCAGAACCTCCTGGTTTTA
>JALWZC010000019.1 GCA_027002875.1 Desulfurococcales archaeon | reverse complement strand
CTTGGGGTTAAGGATTACTCCCTCCTAGGCTAGGATGGTTTATGGGGTCCTTAGTATTGCTTAACAATTAAAGCATAGAAGAAACCTATAGTTCTATGTTTATGTGGCCATGCCCTCCTTGTCCCTTCTATAAATCCGGGACTGTATGGTTTGTCTAGTTTTACTAGCTGGGCTTCGGGGTGTTTCTCGAGAAACATCCTTATAACATCCTCGTTTTCCTCTCGTAGCATGCTACATGTGCAGTACAGTATTCTCCCGCCGGGTTTGAGGATTTTCCAGCCTGCTTCTAATAGTTCGAGCTGTAGCTTTTGCAGCTCGACAACTTTCTCCCATCTAAGCCTCCACCTCAGATCGGGGTTCTTCATTATCGTCCCATCACTACTACAGGGTGCATCGAGTAATACTTTATCGGCAACATTTTCCCCTAGTATATCGGGGGCTTTACGCGCGTCCTCATCGTATATTTTAACGATCCCTACTCCGGTTCGTCGAAGTATCTCCCTCATCCTCCTAATCCTCTCCCGGTTTATGTCGAAGGCATATATAGTACCCTTATTCTTCATTAACTCAGCCATAAACTGGGTCTTACCACCGGGTGCCGCGGCTAAGTCTACGACTACCTCGCCTGGCTTCGGGTTTAGTATTAGTGGAGCCGCTGCAGCGGCTTCTTCCTGTATAATAATGTATCCCTTCTTCCATAGATTGGATTTCTCGAAGTTGTAGGGCCCATGGAATCTTAGAACTGTTGGAACAACGCTTGATCTTTCAATCGTACCAACTTCTTTCTCCAACTCCCTTATTACTTTTTCAACACTAGTCTTCAACGTGTTAACCCTTACTGACAATGGTAGTTTACTACTGAGTGATCTGAGTAGCTTATCTGCTTCAACGTTACCGAGGAGTTCTCTAATCTTCTTAATATACCATGCTGGAAGCAGGTATTTATACTCGAGTTCCTTCATGGGTGTTTTAGGCTTATACTTGTAGCCGGTAGTTATTATTCGATCATAGAGCCTTGTATAATACATTCCAACGTATGGGTGTGTTTTAGCTGAAAGCATTGATGCTACCGTGTTCCTCAAATATCTTAGAGTCCTCCTACTGGGATCTCTAAACTGTACTATTTCCAATAATAATCTGAGAGCAGCCCTCAGCCATGGATCCAGTATGTATGGTTCAACACCAACTAGCTCCCTAATAGCATTATCATGTATACCTAGCCTAAGCATTACACCGTAAAACAAAGCTGTTAACAATGGATCCCTCTTACCGCCTAAGAACCCGTATTTTCTAAAAGCCCTACGCTTAGCGTCTTGGCTAGGCTTCACCGACTCGCTGAGACGGACGGCTTCAAGTAGCGCTTTAATCATTTCTCTATCGAGGTCTAAACGGGCCATAATGTTTTATTCCTCACGAGAAATCCTTATCTTGAAGCCCCTATTAGTGATGAAAAGGATCTTGCTAGTAACAGTATTACGACTAGGAATAAAATCGTTATTACAAGCGTTATTATGACCAACCACTGTACAATCCCCGGCGAGCCAGCGCCGAAGCATATTGGTATGAAGAATATTACTATACAGCCAGCAATACCTCCTGAAACATTACCACTAGTCTTATTACTACTGGAAACGCTGGGAGCCGTGGATGGTATTGAGAGTATTGTTGACAGGAATACTAGTAGGAATCCAATCATGATCAATCCTATCCCGGTAAATACCAGTTTCAAACCCTTATCCAAACAAATCACCCTCCAACAGTTAACCGCATGTAGGGAGTGTAGAATAAAACGTAGATTAAGACGACTAGGATAATAGCTAGTATTAAGAGTATGAGGGCTATCCTCGTATTTGAACCAAAGACTACGGGTATTGGGCCAATAATAATGACTCCCCCGCCTTCAACCCTACCCTTACCACTACTACCTACTGAGACGATTATTCCTATGAATACTAGTATGAACCCTATGAATATCAGTAATAAACCAGTCAGCAATAGGTCGCTGGGATTAATCACGGGATTATTCCACCCGATAAATGGGTGTTAGAGATTAGAGTATAATATATTCGATCCCCCCGAGCCCTTTAAGGGTATATTTTCCTGCCGAAACCGGTCTCCGTATTAGAGTTATCATATATTTCAACTATGTGGAAGAGATATGCTGGGTAATTAGCTGGTTTCTCAGAGTAGTGGAATATGTCGTGTAATGCATTAAGGTATTTACGGTAGGGGTCGCCGGGTTCTTTCCTCACCTCAACCCATGTTCGTACTTCAAAGCTTGTATCGGGTGGCGTGTAGAATAGTAGGGTTGCTCTCCCATTAGCATTAATATTTGTCCAGCTATGCTTGAAACCCATTTCTAAACCCCCGATAGTGTAGGGATCGATTATTTCAAGGCGGTAGAACTCCCTGAGGAGAATACACGCGATTTCCCCCATATCCCTACCACGTTCAACATATGCATACCTATATGCTTTCTCCGCTAACTCCTTGATGAACCCCTCCCTAGGAACGAAACCAACCATCTTAACACTACCGCTAAGCCCAGCAGGCCCATCGGTTATGACTACTGGTGTCGTACGGGTGAATTCTAATAGGAAATTATGCCTAGGGGGCTTCCCGCTGCATAGATCCCCGATCAGCCTGATCCTATCCATGAAAAAATACTTAACGAAAACATCAGGCAGATCACTCCAAGTCAAAGCGTCCGGCACCAATTACTAATAGTCAAGGAAATAATGTAGGTGGTATAGAATATAAAAACAAGTATTTTTGAATCCACTACTCAGATAGTTCGACCAGGTTATAGGTAGAGGGTTATTTCATCCATTAAGTTATCATTTATGAATAATTTGAGGCTCATCACATAATCCGGCAGGGTTACTGCTCCATTAATTATTAGTCTACCAGACCAGTCTAAATGGTAGTCTCCATGCACTGTTATGAGGCCGTGGTGTAGGAGGTTGTTAATGCATTGATGTATCTCCTCGAGTAGTACTGGTTCATCCCCCCTATTCATACGGACCCTGTTAATAGTATTGACTAACCTCCTCAGCTCTAATGGGCCCAGTATTCTGAGTATCCTTATAATATCCCCCATTAACCTATACCTGCCCGTACGACTCCTCATTACTAGATTATAGTAGCTAGGTAAGTCCAAATCCGTAACCCTTATCAATTTATCGTTTAGCCGTGTTCATATAGGTTATGTATCAAAAATACACGTCTCGGCGGATAAGAGTTAAAATGAAGCAGTAAGTATACTATACCATTGATTAACCAGTATAGTCCACGTATATATCAGCGATATAGTGTTAGGGGTGTATACGTATTGATGATCGAGGTTCGTTGGCACGGACGTGGAGGGCAGGGTGCTTGGACTGCTGCAAACCTTTTAGCAATGGCTGCAGCGATCGATGGTAAACACGTGCAGAGCTTCCCGGCCTTCGGCCCCGAGCGTAGCGGTGCACCAATCCTAGCCTTTACGAGGATCAGTGATGAACCAATTGATCTACACAGCATGGTCTACGAGCCCGACATAGTAATAGTACTCGACCCCACGCTCTTGAAAAACGTACCCGTTACTGAGGGGTTGAAGAAGAACGGGTTAATAGTTGTAAACTATGAGGGAGACACTGAGAAGCTATACAAGATGCTGGGGATCAAGAAGGGAGAGTACAGGGTCTACACTACACCAGCTACGAGGCTTGCACTAGAAATCCTTAAGAGGCCTATCACGAACACAGCGATGATCGGGGCATTGTTGAAGGCTGAAAAACTAGTAAGTTTTGAAAGCATAGAAAAAGCCCTCTACGAGAGATTCCCCAAACCAATAGCCGAGAAAAACCTCGGGTTAATCAAGCAAGCATACGAGTTAGCACGCGAGGTGTGATCCAGGTATGACCGAGCTCCGTGGATATAAGGAACTCCCAATTGGAGCAGTCCCCTTCAGGTTATCAACGGATTACAAGACTGGTGATTGGAGAGCTCTGAGGCCAGTGGTTGATAATAATAAGTGTGTTAAATGCATGCTTTGCTGGATATTCTGCCCAGACATGGCTATTATCTGGGACGGTGAACAGATCAAGGTAAACTACGATTACTGTAAAGGCTGTGGAATCTGTGCACACGAATGCCCCGTTAAAGCAATAGATATGGTTCCAGAACCATCCGAGTAAGAGGTGGGAATAGATGACTGAAGCAGTTAAAACCCCACACATACCTCTTGAGAAGCAGAAATTGTTAACTGTTAATGGAGACGAAGCAGTCGCATGGGCTGCTAAGCAGAGCCTCGTAGACGTCGTAGCAGCTTACCCGATCACACCACAGACGATCATTGTAGAGAAGTTCTCGGAATTCGTTGCAAACGGCGAAGTACACACGGAATTCGTACCCGTAGAATCAGAACACTCGGCTATGAGTGCATGTGTTGGAGCCGCAGCAGCTGGTGCAAGGGCCTTCACAGCTACAGCAGCTAACGGTTTAGCCTTGATGTGGGAGATCCTATACATCGCTGCAAGCCTAAGACTACCAATAGTACTCGCAGTAGCAAACCGTGCATTATCAGCACCAATCAACATACACTGCGACCACAGCGACGCTATGGGTATGAGGGATGCAGGCTGGGTACAATTATTCGTTGAAAACGTGCAGGAAGCCTACGATACAACTATACAAGCTTTCAAGATAGCCGAGGATGAGAGAGTATTGTTACCAGTAGCCGTAAACCTAGACGGCTTCTTCCTAAGCCACACGCTGGAAAACATCCACATATTACCAGATGAAGCAGTACATGAATTCCTAGGTGGTTATAGGAAGGTTCCAAAGGTGAAAGTAGACTATTTCGACGAGGAAGTACCATTAATGCTAAACCCTGCTAGACCCCTAAGCTTCGGGCCACTAGACCTATACGACTACTACTTCGAACACAAGATGCACCAGGTAGAAGCGATGAAGAGAGTCCCCGAAGTAGTTAGAGAGGTTAATGAGAAATGGTACGAGTTAACGGGTAGAAAGTATGGTGATGGAGTACTAGTACCCTACGAAGTAGAGGATGCAGATGTAATAGTAACAGTCCTAGGAAGCACCGGTGGAACAGTTAGACACATAGTTAAGAAGCTCCGCAGAGAGGGTAAGAAGGTCGGAATGGTTAGGATAAGAATGTTCCGCCCATTCCCACACAAAGAACTAGCAGAGATACTGAAGAATGCTAAGGTTGTAGGAGTAATGGACCGCGCAATAAGCTTCGGAAGCTACGGTCCAAGCTTCCTAGAAATCAATACCGCACTATACGACTACAAGGAGAAGCCGCTACTAGTAAACTACGTGTACGGCCTCGGCGGACGAGACGCGCCGCCGGAGCTGTTGGAGAAGATGTTCCATGAGCTACTAAGCGATGCGGAGAAGGGATTCGTCGAGAAAAAGCTTAGATTCCTAGGTGTTAGAGAGTAAGCCCCCGAGAGGTGAATAGTGTATGGCTCAGCAAACCCTACCCCAAATACCCATAAAGAAGGGTGAACCAGCCTATAAGTTATGGATATTCGAGCCCGAATGGAAGGGCGAACTACCACTAATACTAAACCCTAGGCAACTAGCAGAGCAGAAGAGAGCAGCTATACTGCCGGGACACAGGCTATGTGCAGGCTGTGCAGCCCCGATAATAGTTAAGCTTGCAAGCTTCGCGTTCCGCGGCCCAACAATAGTCGTAAACGCTACCGGATGCCTCGAGGTCGCAACAACGATCTTCCCATACACTAGCTGGGCAGTACCATGGATACACAACGCCTTCGAAAACGCGGCTGCAACGGCTAGCGGCGTTGAATCAGCGATCAAGGCTTTCAAGAAGACTGGGAGACTACCATGGGACCACGTAGACGTAGTAGTCTTCGGAGGCGACGGTGGAACATTCGATATCGGGCTACAAAGCCTAAGCGGTGCCGCCGAGCGTGGACACGACTTCCTATACATACTATACGATAACGAAGCATACATGAACACGGGTATACAGCGTAGCGGTGGAACCCCGAAGTATGCATGGACGACGACGAGCCCGGTAGGATCAGTACTGCCGGGTAAGACGCAGCATAAGAAGCCTATTGCAGACATAATGGTTGCACACCGCATACCATACGTAGCAACAGCAACCCCGGCACACTGGCTAGACCTTATGAAGAAGGTCCGCAAGGGCATCGAGGTTAACGGGCCAGCCTTCATACACGCATTAAGCAGCTGTGATCGTGGATGGAGGCATGACACGGCCCTAGCAATAGAGGTATCTAGAAGAGCAGTAGACACCTGCTACTTCCCACTATGGGAGTGGACTCCGGAGAAGGGATACATGTTAACGGATAGAAGCTTATCAATAGCTAGGAACCCCAAGCTGAAACAACCCATTGAGAGATTCCTAGAAGTACAGGGCAGGTTCAAACACCTACTAAGACCCGAGAACCGCCACCTACTAAGAGACCTACAGGAATGGGTTGATAAAGTCTGGGAAGACCTACTCAACCGCGCAGTAAACGCTCCACGATAAAACCCCAATTATTTTTCCTAACCCTATACAAAATCCTATACCCCTTGGACAACTAACACTTTCCGCTAGTGGTGTTAAATCCATAATGATTATACGTGATCCGGGTGGGATAAGGGATTTCCTAGCAAAGATCGCTGGTAACCGAAGAATAGTTTTCGCATTCGTTGGAAGCCCTCTGAGAAGGGATGACAGGGCCGCGTTAATACTAGTAGACAAGCTGGGCTCGGAGCAGAAGGGGAATATATTATTTCTCAAGTGCGAGTACGGCTTGGAAAACTGTTTATCTGAAATAACGAGTTTTAAGCCGGAAGTACTCGTAGTAGTTGACGCAGTCTATGCTGAAGAACTAGAACCCGGCGAAGTAATACTTGCAAGCAAGGAGCATCTTAGGGAGAAGATCGGGCTAGTAACTACTCACAATATACCAATAACACTAGTCCTGGAAACCCTCCAGAGAGAAGCGGGGGTAAAGGAAGTATACCTACTTGGTATTAGGGTCAAGGATACCGGTTTCGGCGAAGAAGTATCCATAGAAGTACTGTCCAGTATCGATAAATTACTCGAAATAATTAAATCGATAGCTGAGGAAACAGCGTTATAATATATTACCCGAACAAACAAAATAATATAACAACTGGTAATTGGAGGGGAATCTAGTCCTGGCCCGGGCACTCGTAGTAATATCAACTACGGAGCTGGAGAAAGCGATCCTGGGAATACTCTGGGCAGCAACAGCCTTCAAGGAAGGATGGATAAACGATGTAGAACTATACTTCTTCGGCCCGGTTGAGAAGCTTATAGCTGATCGAGAGTCGAAACTGATCGATGCGATAAACCAGTATAAAGCACTAGGTAAAACACCAATCGCTTGCGAAACAGTAGCCAAAAAACTAGGTATCACCGAGAAGCTTCAAGACGTAGTCGATATCGGCCCGGTGGGGAAGCTTATCGGGGAGTTAATGGATGAAGGATACATACCCTTGATATACTAGTCTTTTCTCCCCTCCCCGAACATGCCTATAATACTAGGAGGACTTTTACGTTATGAATAGTTATCCGTGGATCATAAACGAGCTATTAAAAGGGTTCAAGAAGGGAAACACTAGACTGATAGCTTGCAGGGTAAAACGTGGGAGATTCCCAGAGGAGTATAATGTCGACATGTGTATTGAAACGGGTAATGTTAGGGAAGAGTTCTTCTCCATTAAAGTATTCCTGGGGAGAGGGGCTCTATACCGGAGATGGGTTGAAATACACAGTATCCGGGCCCCAGTAATTAATGATGAGAAGATCCTATTCCATGGAACACTCTATGAAGACTGGATACTCGAAACGGTAAGCCGGTGGGAGGGGCCCGGCGAGAAGATCTATGTCGAATACATAATGGATCCAGAGACACTGATACCACTGGAAAGAGGCTACCCAGAACCAGTTAGCAGGCTCGGATACGAGCTACTAAGAAGAGACTATACATGGTTCAAAGACTGGTACTTCGCCGAGGGATTCATGGAGGGATCACCAAAACTACAAGGAGAAAAACCACTAACAACCCAGCACAGGCGCAGACACCTAGAAGAGATAAAGAATACCCTATCCAAGTTCACAAAGGAAAAATGCAGCACTACGAATAGGGATAGTTACCTAGACAAGGCGTGTAAGAGAGCGGAAAAAATACTTAGAGAATATCTATGAATAAAGCATTACAATACCATAATTCATCCCTAATACCAAGTCTCTATGCCTTCCAATACGTATGATGGAAGCGGTTATATGTGGAGGCTAGAGTTTTTCGGGGTATGATTTCTTGATGGGTATGTAGTTGTATCCTAGTGCTATAGCCATGTATTTCTTTGGCTTGTATATTAGTTCTCTAATTTCTTCTTCTAATTCTTCCCTGCTCGGTTTTCTACGCGCTACGCCGATCTCTATTGCTTTTAGCGCTACTGCTAGTGCTTCTTCTACATACATTTCTGCGTCATCCATTGTTGGAACAATGTATTCTTCGCTAAGCCCCTTCTTCTCCGCATATCCGGCTATTGCATAAGCAGCTGCTAGGAACATTTCATCAGTCATCTTCCTGGCTCTAACGCTTAGTACTCCTCGGAAGACTGCTGGGAATCCCAGGCTATTATTGATCTGGTTTGGGAAATCGCTCCGGCCAGTAGCGACTATACGTGCTCCGGCTTCTTTAGCTTCCCAGGGCCATATTTCCGGAACGGGGTTTGCTAGTGTGAATACTATTGGGTTATCCCTCATAAGCTTAATCCACTCCTTCTTAATAATACCGGGGCCCGGTGCTGATGCAGCTATTACGACGTCTGCATCCTTCATAGCCTCCGGTATACCACCAGTCCTGCCCTCCGGGTTAGTAATCTTAACCGCTTCATACAGCCATGGATTATTCTTCCTGATCTCCTCGATATCCTTCCTATTCATGTGTAGTATACCGTTAACATCTACTAGGATCATCTTCGAAGGGTCTCCGCCTGCCTTCACAATATACTTGAAATTATTCAGGTTAGCGGCACCGGCCCCGATAAAAGCTATCCTCACCTGGTCTAGCTTCTTCCCAACGATCTTCAACGCATTAATTAAACCGGCAAGCGTTACCAGGGCTGTGCCCTGCTGATCATCGTGCCAAACGGGTATCTCGAGTAGCTCGTTCAGCTTATCTAGTATGTAGAAGCATTTAGGGCTCTCAATGTCCTCTAGGTTGATAGCTCCGAAGCTTGGCTCGACAGCCTTTACAACCATGATAAACTTCTCCGGGTCCCTAGCATTGATAACAAGGGGTACAGCGTCAACGCCGCCCAAGTACTTGAATAATAAGGCTTTACCCTCCATAACGGGTAAACCGGCTTCGGGACCAATGTTACCTAGTCCGAGAACCCTTGTTCCATCACTTATAACTGCTGCGTAGTTCCAGCGTAGAGTGTACTCGAAGGATAAATCCTTATCCCCCGCGATCTCCCTACTAGGCCCGGCAACGCCGGGAGTATAATATATTGCGAAGTCCTGGAGCTTCTTAATGGGAACCTTTGGGACTACCTCGATCTTACCCTTATAATCCCTATGAACGCGTTTAGAAATACTATACCAGTCAACCTTACGACCACTACTACCCAATACAAACCAGCTCCACACGGATTATTTTCGTTACACGGATTAAAAACAATATCACATTATCCATTATTAGGGAATATATTCTAGTATGGTATGAACAGCGACCTGATCACTACGTGTTTCCCACGGTAATCCGGCAGTATTCTTGGAGCCCTCCTAGTCTTAGGTACTCCCAGCTTCTCGAGCTCAGCCATGTATTTCTCTACGTGTTTAAGGCTTAGCTTAGGCTTCGCGGTTGTCTCCTTGATTATCTTAGCAGCAGTTATACCAGCCCTCCTACCAAATACTGTAATGTCTAGTAGGCTGTTGCCCATAAGCCTATTCTTACCATGCACTCCGCCGGTTACTTCTCCAGCAGCTAGTAATCCACGGATCCACTCCTCTTCTTTATTCAACACATGCGTCCAGGGATCAATTGCTATGCCTCCATTCTGGTAGTGCAGTGTTGGATAAGTCAAGACGGGCTCCCTGGTAATATCGATGCCCTGCCTCTTAAACTGCCTATACATTGCTGGTAAATACCTCTTAATCGTACCGGGCCCATTGATGATATCGATCAATGGCAGGTCTAGCCATACACCACACTTACCAGTAGGGGTAATAACACCCCTACCCTCACGGCACTCCCTGATAATAGCTGAAGCAACAACATCCCTAGGCTCCAACTCCCTGATAAACCGTTTACCCTCAACGTTGACTAGGTGGGCTCCTAGGCCGCGGCACTTCTCAGTGATCAACTCGCCTAGTATGGCCTCGGGCCAAGCTACACCGGTTGGGTGGAACTGGGCTGAATCCATATCTCGTAGATAAGCCCCTACACGGTAAGCAAGTACTACTCCGTCAGCAGTAGCACCATAATGATTCGTGGTTGGGAAGCCTGCTAGGTGCAGTCTCCCGAAGCCTCCCGTTGCTAGTATTGTAACCTTAGCCCTTGCAATCTTGTACTCATGCGTCTCTAGGTTCCACAGTACTGCCCCAGAAACGGCGCCGGTCTCCGGATCTGTTAAGAGCTCTATGGCCGGCTGAAACTCTACTACGTGTACACCATAATTCCATACTTCATCCCTCATAACCCTCATAATCTCCAGCCCGGTATAATCCCTGGCAGCGTGTAGCCTCTTCCTACTAGCACCACCACCAGCGTTCTCAATCATCTCCCCCTCCCCGGTTTTATCAAACATAACCCCTAGGTCTTCAAGCCACTTGATAATGAAGGGTGCATCCCGGACGAGGGCCTTTACGAGCTCCGGCCTATTAGCGAAGTGTCCCCCGCCGAAAGTGTCTAGGAAGTGCCTAGCGGGTGAGTCATTGGGCCTGTCGGCGGCTTGTATGCCTCCCTGAGCCTTTACCGTGTTAGCATCCCCGAACCTCAGCTTGGTAGCGATCAGTATATTGGAGGGGTCTACTCCGCTATAGATAGCCCATAATGCAGCTGCGGCAGCGGCCCCGCCTCCACCAATGATTAATAGGTCTACGTCATAGTCTATCTGGGTAAGATCTACATCGTCGGGGTTCTCGGCGGGCCAGGCTTCTAAGAGGTCTACTACCTCGTTATAGATCACCTCTCCCCGGTTAGCACCGATCCTTACCGGTCTCTTAGTATCACTCCTATAATCCGGGTGATATTTACGGACTAACTGTTCCCGTTCCTCGAGGCTCAGCCTCTTCATAACCTGTTTGAGCCTCTCCTCACGGGTCTCCTCAACGATCCTTATCTTCTCCCTGAGCTCGGGCGGATAACCGAACACCATGATCACCCCTTACTACTTCTCAATATCCCGCTCCATATACATTTTCTTCAAAGCCTCTATGTCCCTCCTCGCAAGCTCGACGAGCCTGTCTAGTTCTTCATCGTACTTGCCCTCCTCGATCTCCCTAACCCTCTCCTCGACATGTTTGGCTCTTGGAGCAATGTATTTCCCATAAAGCCTCCTCACCAGCTGGAACACCCACGCATGCCTAATCTCAGCTGGGCAGCGGATACTGCAGAGCCCGCAGGATAGACAGTCGAAAACCATGTCAGCGGCTTTCTCGAGGTTACCACGGAGGATCTCCTGTATAGCATCCATAACCTCTAATCCCTGTGGACACGCCTTAGTGCAGGCGTTGCACTCGATACACCTCGAAACCTCCGGGAAGATCTTCAGGACGACCCCAGCCTCCGGCTTAAGCTCTTCAATATTATAACGGGGCTTCGTAACCGCTAAGTATGGGAATACAGCGATATACATTCCGTCGACAACAACCGTTTGACAAGCAAGCCCAGTCCTCAGCTTATACTCTCCCGGCAGCCTGTAAGCCATAGCACAGGCACCGCAGAATCCACCGCGGCAGCCTACCCCACGTATAAACCTGTAACCAGCCCATTCCAATGCCTTCAAAACAGTTAAACCAGCTGGAACCCTGTACTTCTTACCCATATAGTATATTGTTACAAACTTCCCCTCCCCGCCTTCACCTCGAAGACCAGATTCAACTTTTTTACCAACTTCTACCTGAGCCAACCTATTCCACCACCCAGATCTTATTTACCCCCCTCCCCGGCGGGGGCTAAACCATCCAAAAAAGACTTTATATCATGGGGAATATTATCGTCTAGACCCATGAGGTAGGCTAGGAGCTCGGTTAGATAAATAATCTTGATCGAGGGCTTATTCTTCATAGAGTTATAGGCTAGCATTAGGTTGTAATGACATAGTGGGCAAACCGTTACTAGTACGTTAGCGCCGGCTTTATAGGCTCCAAGTATGATCATGGAGCTCTTACCGATCACAGCCTTCCTATTATAAGCATAAACATAGGCTCCGCAACACTCCGTTTTAAAGGGGAAATCGACAACATGTACACCAGCACTCTCAAGGACTACATGCATAATGCTCGGAGCCTCTGGGTTATCAACGGCCACCTCCCGAGGCCTCAGCGGAGTACAGCCGTAGTAGGGTGCAGCCCTAATACCCGATCCGTTCCTCACGATGTTCTTCCTAATAAGATCCCTATTCTCATATAATACCGGTAATACATGTACAACTTCAACACTAAGCTTATAATCCAGGTTCTCATCCCTGAGATACCTGCGGATATTATCCAGCTTACCCGGATCCTTCTTCAATAATAGATTCACGCGTTTAAGCGTATTATAACACATGGGGCAGAGGGTTAAGAGTTTATAAGTACCATACTGGGCCCCCTCCTGCTCAGCCTGGATCAATGACCTAACGCTACCTAGATGCCTAGCGACGTCATCGACGGCTAAGCCGAATGTAGCGCCGCAGCACCACCATTTATCAAGCTCCTTAACCCAAATCCCCAGTTTACCGAATACGTCGAAGGCTGTCTTCTCATAGCTCTTAGCATCCCTCTTAACGCTACAGCCCGGGAAGTATAGGTATTTATCATTACCCATAATTGATCACCCGGTGTATTTCCTCGAAGCAGTAACCATTGCTAGAGTAGGGGCAGCTTCTAAGTCCTCAATAGCGCGATAATCGATCTTATCAATACCCTTCCTCAACGACACTAGCCTAACGGCTTCAAATATTATACCCGGCCCAACATCCCTCGGACACCTATCAACACAGGCCATACATGATGCACAAACCCATACAGCATCGACCTCTACAACCCTCTCATCGCCCAGCTGGATCATCCTAATAATCTGGTGAGGCTTAACATCCATATACTCAGCCATAGGGCAAACAGCTGTACACATACCGCACTGATAACAGAGGTTTACGTTGCGGCCACTGATCCTTATGATCTTATCTATTACATCACCCATCCAACGATCACCCTTCACCCTTCACGACCGGGTTAATTGTTAGCTCGGAAACACATGGATCATAGAGAGTAGATAATGCTTCAGCAATCCTTACAGTTTCATCGCCTAAAACCCTACCTTTCAGAAGGGATAAATCCCTCCTGAGGACGGCATAGTTGAAGTGTGAAGGCGTATATAAGGATAGATCCCTAACAACTAGTTTCTCATCTGCAAGGTATCTATGAATAATTAATCCACGCCCTCCATCAACAACGCCATAACCAATCTTACCAGGAGACTCCTTAGTATTCATCAACACTCCAGACAGCCAATCAGTATCCGAGAGCGATTCATAAACTAGCTCGGCCGCATATATTGATTCAACAATTCTAGCCAGCACGGTGTAAAACGGGTTATGTACTGGTTTACCACCAGTGATTAAGAGTACTTCCTCGTAGATGCTGGAAGCCTTCTCCGATGGATAACCATGTACAATGTTCAGCCTAGCAAGAGGCCCTGACCTAACCGGGCCGACGCCGTTGATTTCAACCCAGTAGCTGAAGCCCATACTTGAAATATTCACCTTATCCAACAACTCGTTAACCCCTAGTTTTTCAATCCCCCCGCTGGGCTTCAACAACGCGATCTCTCCATTAATTATACCCGGCTCCCCATTTCCACCTATAACAGCTACATAGCCCGCTTGGCTGAATTCCAAGTTAAGCATCTTATTATAGAGCTCATTATTCCTGAGATTGCCGATAAGCCTCCTACCGTGATCATCAATCTTCTCCGACAATATCCGGGCTAAACCAGCCATTTCCCTGAGAATACTATTATCCGGTTTCCAAGAAGCTCCTCCAGGAACATATATTACGGGGTTCAGGATCCTGCCGGTCAATAATTCCTTGACCCTAGAAGTGTATCCGAGAATCCTTAAAGCTTCGCCGCGGACATCGACTCCTAGTAGTGGTAGTGTCTTGAACGCGTTATTTCTAACGTGGTTTTCGATTATCTCGAGCAGTAATCCAAGCCTTCGAAGCCCTAATGCTGGAATCGTAGGCTTCCTGCCGAGTACATCTTCTACAGCCATAACTGATGCAACCGTGTAGCTCCAGGAATCACTACTGCAGAATATGGGTGTTATACTGGGGAGTAATTCTAAGGCCCTACCCCTAAGAACCTCTTCGATGAATAACTTATTGACCGCTTCGAGCCTTACATTCTTAATCCTCCCCTCCTCCTCGTCGAATACCAGCCTAGCGTCCTCACCGATACCGGGTACTGGGCTTATGATCACTTCTCACTAACACCCCTCTTCTTTAATGCGAGCTTTGTAAGTAGTGATTTCGGGAGGGTGTAGCGGTAGAGGTACCCCATAGGGTCTACTAGTCTATCAATCTCAGCGGCGAAGTAGTCGAACATCCTAATCCTCTCCATGCTCTTAAGCAGTATCGAGCCGATCGATGAAATATAGTTGAGGCCCTGATCAACAACTCCTCGAGCAGGTCCATTACACCCCATACACGGACGCCCACGTAGAATACAGAGGTGTCCGCAGCCACTGCTCGTAACCGGGCCTAGGCATAGGATCCCCTGCTCTAGGAAGCACCTGCCATCATCCCCAACTAGTTCATGATCCCTCTTAATACCGGGCATTTCAAGCCTAGATGGATCCCGGGGCTTCCTAGGGCAATCCCTGCATAGGCTGTTCCTATTACCAATGAATACTTTACCCCGGGGCTTCTCGTTCTCCAGGTAATCATTGATTACTCCTGCTAGTTCATCGAGTTGATCCCTGGTTGGTGGGCAGCCGGTTACAAGTATGTCCGGCTCAACGATGTCTGGGACAGTCTTAATTGTTTCTAGGAATCCCTCACCTCTCGAGGATGCATTGATCAGAGCTGTTAAGCCGATTAATCCGCCATAGATAGAGCATGTACCATAAGCGACCAGTATCCTAGTCTTACCTCGGAGCTTCTTAAGCTTCTCAACCTGCGCCCTAGTCCTCACTGCTCCGGATACGAAGAGTACATCGAGACTATCCGGCTCAACAGTGTAGCCATGGCTTGGCCAGTACTTAACCGATCCCAGTCCCCCAAGGATCCCCGATAGCTTCTCATGTAGCAATACGTTTTCCAAACATGTACTACAACCGGTTAGTTCGAGGAAGCCAATGCTCAAACCCTCACTCATAAACCATCTACCCTCCCCCTACTAGTTATTGGGCCTAGCTTCTTAATCGTTTCAACGAATTCATCGAGATTCTTCGCTAAAGCCCTATACATTGGTGAAACATACCAATCCATCCTCAACCTTTCAGGCTCGATGCCGAACTGGGCCATGAGTTTTTTGAGGAGATACATTCGTTTAAACGTCTTGTAATTACCTACCTTATAATGACAGTCCGCCGGAGGCATTGAGCCCCCAATGTATACTCCATCAGCACCTGCTAGGAAGGCTTTAACTATGTGTACTGGGCTCAGCCTGCTGGGGCATGGAATATTAATTAATACGATGTTTGGAGAATACCTTACACGGTTAACTCCGGCTGATTCAGCTGCTAGCCCAGCAGTCCATTTCTCGAGGAATCCTATGAGCCAGGGCTCCCAAGTCATCCAGTCTTCACCCCGTAGATAGCCTTGATCATTTCATCGAAGTGCTTCTCCGTTAGATTACGGAGATCAATTGCTCCAACCGGGCAAGCCGCTGCACACATACCGCAACCCTCACAAGCAACCTCGTTAACCCGGGCAACTCCATCCTCCAAGCTTATAGCTCCATAGGGACAAGTTGATACACACAAGCCGCATCCATCACAACGGGACTCGTCGACCTCTGCTACGAGAGGGTCTTTCTCAATGTAATCCTTGGATAACAACTGGATAACCTTGGATGCAGCCGCTGAAGCTTGTGCTACTGATTCACTGATATCCTTAGGCCCCTGCACTGCGCCGGCAATATATACTCCACCAGCCTCCGTCTCGACTGGTTTAAGCTTGGGGTGAACCTCTTGTGCGAAGCCGTTCTCGTCAACGCTTATCTTAAGCTTAGCCGCTAATTCCCTATCCAGCTGTGGAACCATTCCAAGCGCTAGTACTACGAGGTCGGCTTTGATCTTGACTAGTTCCCCGCTGAGCGTGTCGACGCCCGTAACAACGAGGCTACCGTCTTCATCCTCCCAAACCTTCCCGACCCTTCCGCGAATATATGTTATACCCGGTATTTCCTGTACTTTCCTATAGAACTCCTCATAGCCTTTACCAGCCGTCCTTACATCGATGTAGAATATGTAGGCTTTACCATCTGGAACCTTCGACTTATACATCATCGCCTGCTTAGCGGTATACATACAGCAGATCTTTGAACAGTAAGGCAGGTGGTTTACATCCCTCTGCCCAGCGCATTGGATGAATACTACTGTTTTAGCAGGCTTACCATCGCTTAGCCTAACGATCCTCCCCTTCGTGGGGCCGCTTGGAACAATTAACTGCTCGAACTGTAGGCTATCGATCACGTTCTTATAAATACCGTATCCATACTCGGGCAGTCTCCTACCATCATATAAGTCGAAGCCGGTTGCTACAACTATAGCTCCAACATCCTCCTCAATAATCTCCTCCTTCTCGTCAAGGTTTATCGCATTAACCGGGCAGACCTTGACGCACATACCACACCTAGTACAATGCTCTAAGTCGATAACATACGCCGCGGGAACTGCTTGGGGGAAGGGTAGGTATATTGCCTTCCTCTTACTAAGCCCCCTAGTAAACTCGTTAACAACCTCGACTGGGCAGGCGTTAGAGCACCAGCCGCAGAGGCGGCATTCCTCGATATCGACCATTCGGGGCTTCTTCCTAATCTTAACGTGGAAGTTCCCTATGTGCCCGGATACATCTACTACTTCGCTGAGAGTATATAGTTTAATGTTAGGGTGTTTACCTACCTCGGCCATTTTAGGAGTTATAGTACACTGTGCACAATCCAGTGTTGGGAAGGTTACGCTCAGCTGGATCATCCTGCCCCCAATAGTTGGCTCCTTCTCAACCAGGATCACTGGTATACCGGCGTTAGCAATGTCTATCGCCGCCGTCATGCCCGCGATACCGCCTCCGATCACTAGTGCTTTCTTAACGATCTTCCTCCTAATAGGCTTGTAGACGCGGTTATTCCTAATCCTAGCAACGGCCGCAGCTATGATCCTGATCGCTTTCTCTGTAGCCCTTCTCCGATCGTGGAAGTGTACCCAGCTACAATACTCCCTGATAGAAACGATCTCGTACCTCTGCTTATCCAGCCCAGCCGATTCAACAGCTCGGGCAAAAGTCTCGTAGTGGAGGCTGGGAGTGCAGGCGGCTACTACTACGCCGTTAAGCCTCTTCTCCCTAATCGCGTTAATAATCAACTGCTGCCCGATCCCGCTACACATGTACATGTAGTCCTCGGCATGCACTACGCCGGGGAGCTTCTTAACTTCTTCGACGACCTTTTTAACATCAACTATAGCGGCTATATTTGTACCACAATGACAAACGAACACGCCTATACGGGGCTCCGAGTAATCGATCCCGGGCAAACCAGTAAACCACCCCATTCCGATGAGGCTACTTCCCCAATTCCCGGAGGTTGTGTTTAGACTTTATAATCTCGACTAGCCTCCCTACTACTTGGTCCCTCTTCTCCCTAGCCCTAGCCATGTTTTCGGATATAATGTTTCTCCCATAGCTATCAATAGCTACTAGTAATGGGCCGAATTCTTCTACGCGGAAAATCCAGAGGGCTTCGGGTATGCCTAGATCAAGCCATTCAACGCCTACAACTTCCTTTATAGCATTAGCCGCTAATGCACCCGCGCCCCCGGTAAATATAGTGTATACTGCTCCATACTCTCTGCAAGCCCTTGTAGTCTTCTCGCCCATACCGCCCTTCCCAATAATCATCCGTACTCCGAGCTTCTCGATAACCTCTGCTTCATAGATCTCCATTCGTGCACTAGTAGTGGGTCCAGCAGCTATAACCCTCCAACCAGTAGGGGTTTTCTCAACTACTGGGCCGCAGTGATAGATCACTCCACCCCTTAGTTCGATTGGGGGCTTTCCCCCGCTCTCAACGATCTCTAGTAATCTGCGATGAGCCGAATCCCTAGCAGTAACAATAATACCAGTAACATATACTATGTCCCCGACCCTTAGCCTCCTAACATCCTCCTCGCTGAGAGGAGTTCGTAAATGATAAGTAGCCATGATACTCTAAGCCCCCGCTAAACTACTGGGTTATCCGGATACTCCCCCCGGGGCTTATCTCGACTAGGGCTCTTCGAGTAGCCCAGCACTGGAAGACGATTCCAACCGGGTAGTTGGCGGGGTGGCGGTATGCATAGTCTATGTGTACTCCCAAAACAGTAGTTTTTCCTCCAAGGCCCATAACGCCGATCCCGAGGCTGTTAATAGCATTAACTAGTTCCTCCTCTAGACCCGCTAGGAAGGGGTCAGGGTTCTTCGAGCCGAGTTTTCTGAGGCTAGCGGCTTTCTTGGCAATATACAATGCTGTATCAGCCCCACCACCAATACCGACGCCGACAATTGTAGGGGGGCAAGGCTTAGCCCCAGCATCGAGGACAGCATCGACAACTATCCCGGGTAGAGCCTCGAGGCCCCGGCCGGGAGGTGGGAGCTTTAACACCGATACCGCTTCGGAACCGCCTCCCTTCGGAACTACATGTATCCTTACACGATCACCCTCGACTAGCTCCCAGTGAATAATCGGGACGCCCCGGCCAGTATTATCGCCGGGGTTAACGTGCCGGATAGGGTCGACAGTGTTAGGTCGTAAGGGTATAGTCTTTGTAGCCCTCCTAGTAGCCTCCAAGAGAATACCACGTAGACTAGGCAGTATCGGGGATTCAACGCCTGCCTCAACATAGTAGTGGATCAAGCCCGTATCCTGACAGATCGGCCTCCCAGTCCTCCTAGCTATCTCTACGTTTCTAAGAATAGCCTCAAGCTGGGCCCTCGCAGCAGGATTCTCCTCGGCTTCAAGAGCCTTCCTCAAAGCAGATTCAACATCTGGGGGGAGATTCGTAACGGCTAATCGTAGAGCTTCAACAACACCATTAATTACTTCATCATTATAACTAGTAGATGCCCCAGGGGAATCATCTAAACCCAAAAGTTTCCACCACATAATTATTTCAAGTAGTTTTATTAATTAAACCTTGTCTATTAATTGGAATAACGGTTTCCTATAGTAGGGATTTAATCAATAGATCCAGTCTGAGGAGGGCTTTAACAATAATTTCTAAGTGATTATCATAAGATGATTTATCGATCAAGCCGGCACGGTAGAGTTTCGAAGTTATATATGCAGGCCTCCAATAGCCTATGAGTCTAGCAATAGTCGCAGCAAGGTGCTCATAGTAGAACCTAGACCTTAAAATCCTATACTCCCTAATGAAGCTGTTAATACTTCCAGAGTCTATGCTTTTACCCAATAACGGTGCTAGCCTTGCAATACCGTAGAGTCCTCCACCCGTGTAGGGCTTTGTTCCCGGTAGGCTATCTCCTATGAAGAAAAACTTATCCTTATAGACCGGGTTTCGCAGGGGCTTGTTTAAGGGTATTAATCCCCCGTAACTCTCTATCGGTGAGCCGAGGCTTAAACCTATTACGCTAGCCATCCTTGCCGCTAGTTTATCAAGGGGCAATACTACGCCCGGCCTCTCAGCATACCCGATTAATACCCGATCACTATCTAGGGGCACTAACCACTGGAAAAACCACGGCGTCTCACCACTATAGAATACATGAAATGCGCCGGGATCAACGCTACTAGCTCGGTAAACCCTCTGCACGCCGACGAGGAAACGAGGCTTTCTGCCCAGTAGTTTTCTAGCGTATATGCTGAGGGGGCCGTCTGCAGCCACTACAATGTCCGCCTTATATTCTCTATCTCTGGTAACAACAGGTTTACCCGGGGATCCGGGCCAAGCCCTTACACCGGTTAAAACACTATGCCCACTGGACAATACTCGATCGAGAAGCTTCTCCTCAAGCAGTGGGCGGGATACATGGTAGGATAATGGATCCTTTGACTCGATGCTTAAAGGGCCTTTGGGTGTGTGAAATATTATCCGGTAGTACTTGTTATCTATGATCCTATTAGTTGTTAAGCTTGTCAGGATTTTTGCGGTGTATTCACCTACTAGTCCCGTGCAGTGTTTTGGTAGTCCAACTCTTCTATGATCTTCTATTATTAAAACATCCCTGTTTTTTATGAATAATGCCGTTGTGAGTCCTGCAGGTCCCGCACCAACGATTACCACTTCATAATGCATGTTCCCGCTCCGATGACTAGTGGACTCTGAAGCTCCTATCGCTAATCTTCATCGTATACTTTTCTGCTCCAAGCTGTTTAATAATGTAGCGATAAGCAGCTATGGGATCGCCTTCTGAGCCACAGGTGTATACGTCTATTGTTGCAAAGCGGTGCTCGGGCCATGTATGTATTGATATATGGCTTTCCAATACTATTCCTACAACGCTCACCCCGGGATGGATCTTCCATGCCTTAACGTCTAGGAGCGTGAACCCCCCTATCCTCGCGGCTCCCCTAATGATCTCCTCCAACTTCTCCTCATTACTCAAAACTTCGGGGTCGCAATTGTAGGCTTCCCCATATACGTGGCGGCCTATCACCGGGGCCTCCCCTTTGACGAGAACACTCTCCTCTAGTAATGGGCCCCTCATCATTTCTACTCACCCCCCTTATATGTTTCCCCCCGGGGGGCTTTTAAGTGTTACCCCCCACTCCCCCTTCTTAATTGTTTCCATGATTTTCTCCCCGGGGGAGATTGTTTGTAATACAGGGAACTTAACGGATAATACGCTATGATTGGAAAAAGCTTCACCGCCCTCATCCAATCCCCCCGGGGGGAAAAGCTGGCTACGGGTTTGGCAGGAGTGCTCCGTGGTCCGGGATAATGTATGTATTATCCCTTCTATCCTCAATGTAGCCGTTGATCACTGTGTATTTTCCCGGGTTAAGCTCTGAGTATAGGATCCTATAGGTTTCAAGTATGTATTCATTACTATCCATTACTACCCTATATCTTGAAGGCGTCGTGTATTTTGTTATCGGTTCTTTTACTGTAACTCCTGCCCTACGGATAAATCTCCTATTATACACCTTGTCCAAGCACTTGTTCCAACCCCTCCCGTAGAGTGTGATCCTTAAACTATAGGGTTTACCCATGAAGACCCCCATTAAGAGGCTATCCTTCTTCAACCAGTAGTACTTATTGAACGGTATATTGCGGTGCTTCCTCAACCATTCAGCGTAAAGTATTCCAAGTGTAGGTGGTTTAAGAAGAGCCTTACCCCTAAGTTTCTCCAGAACTTCCACGTTCTCCCTACCAACCAATACTAGGTCGATGTCTCCCCCCTCACCTAGGATCACTGATCCTGTAAGGAACACTCCTAACCCGCCGGAATACTCTACCAGGATCCTCGCTAGCATTAAAGCTTCACGAGCCGTCTGCCCCAGCGGTTTATCGATGAGGACGATTTTATCGATAGGTACTATTGGAACCCGCTGTTTTAAGCAGTCCCAATAAACTACGTGTTTTAATACCAGCCTCCGAATCTCCCATGGATATAGTTTCCTATGATTAAGTAAATCATAGCGTGGATACGCGATTAATCCCTTAACGGGATGCTGGAATCCTTTAACGATCCATACATAGCCATCGTAGACTACGGGCAATCCCTCGATAAGACAATGCTTCAACTCCTCCTTAATCCGAGTATTTCCTCGAAAGCCTTCTTTAAAACCTCTATTAGATAACCCTCCTCACCCGGCAAACCCTTAAGAACTAGTTGATCATTGATCAATAGCCCCGGTTCCACATCACCCGTATCCATTGATTCAACAATTATCTCGACCCCATACTCCTCCTCCAATAGATCCTTTACCTCGAGAACCCACTGATGAAGAGTCCATTTCTCATAGCTCGGTTTTCCCGTGATTGTTGTTTTTATTTTCTTGGCAGCCATGGGAACCCCCCGGTTTCCATGGAGAGCTTCAAGAGCCTCTCCCTCAAACTCCGGTAAGGCTCCGACTCGGTGCTTAAAGCTTCCTCTACGAGGGCCTTGTGTTTAACGAGTACTTCTTCGATCCCGCTCGTTATCTCCATTACGGTGCTTAAAGCTTCATCGGGCGGATGTATTTCCTCGAGGAGAGTGCTAGCCGTATAGGAGTAGTCGGGCCACTTATTCTTCAAAGCATAGGCTTCTAGTACCTGATTTAGTGCTTCAATAATATTCCCCCTCAGTATATCGGGTTTATCGAGTATAATGCCCAGCCCCTTCTTGATCGTTGAGTATACTTCCTCCAGTATTGCACCCGTTTGGCTTAGTAGTGATGAATAAGTTTTACGCAATATATTCTCTATGAGCGTGCAGCCCGCTGATACATACCACTCGATTATCCGGCCGGATATAGATCCTTCCAGTCCCGGCTCGGATTTAATCCTAGACTTATCCTTTGTGCATTCATTGTAGGCTCTAAGGGCTGAACGATACAGTAGTATTGTCGACGATAATACTTCCAGGTACGCCCGCGCTATCTCGGAGTATTCCCCTGGTAGTAGCTGTGGCTTCTGCTTCTCAATATATTCTCTTACCGTTCCGTAAGGGTCTACGCTTCTATAAAGGTTATCTGCAAGCCCTGGATCAATAGTAATTGACGCGTATAAGAATAGGTCTCGGAAAACTATGATCCTAACCGTTACGGGGTTAACCGAGTAGAGTATGAGTTTAGACCTTAGCGGTGATAAGAGGTGTTTAGCGAGTATATCCGGGTATTTCCGGTGTACGTATAGTATTACTAGTGGGTTGTATAGCGAGGTATACCTGTGGGGAATAATCATGGTTTTAAGGAGGATTATAGGCTCGATCACCGCTTGGACTCCGTGCAGTAAGCTATAAATAGCCGCCGCCTTATAGAGCTGAGGTATTACTAGGGCCTCCCTACCAACCCCTTCTAGGACTGAGACAGCTGGATCGGCGTGTATTACCGCCGTCAACAACTCCCTGTTAAACTCGATGCTCCTGTTGAGCCGATTAATATTCTCATTTATAACCTGTAGAAACTCCCTGTTACGCTTCTTAAGCGAAACCACTAGTTTCTCCATAGCCTCCCTATCAATCCTCCCCTCAATGAGGCTACGGATTACATCCCATGCCTCATATCTAGTCATCAATTCTAACACATCCTATTCCCAGTTCTCCTGCAGAGCTCCCTGATCAAATTATAAACCTGTGGATCATATACTGTCTTGAAAACCCTCATAGTACGGGTAAAGGGACACATGTAACGTATAGCAATTATTTCTAGATTATCCTGCATCCTAATCTCTAAGGAACGAATCGAGTCATATGGTATAACCCATACATAGCCCCGGGACACTAAATATGTGAATAATTCTCTATCAAGTCCTCGGAGAATATAGTCGTAAACACCAAGGGGCTTAACTTCTTCGAGGATCCTTGTAAGCCTATCCTCGGCGAGCTCGGCTTCGGTAAGCTTATCCAGTTTATCATAGAAACCCGGGGGTAATTGAAGCGGTTTCCTCGTGATCGCCTGGAAAACATCTATGTTCATGGGCTTCCGCCTACGGGAGGATTTTATATGGGGCATTACGAGCAGGGGTAGTTCCCTGTAAACACTGCCGTATAGATTCGCAGCATAGATATACTTGTCATGTATGTATACTAGGTTTCTATGAATTCTTAATAACATAAGGAGAATACACCTAGCCACATACTATACTATGTATTTCTCATTACGCTAATCTACATTAAATTATTTCCTTGACCTATTCGGGCGCGGAGGATTATTTTGTCTGATTAGATGGATGGGGTGCTGATACTAGGGTCGATGCTCCTATCAGTATTGATGCCGTATATATTCCACCGCCCGTTTCCGGCGCGTATAGGAGGGTTATATTGTATAATTTCTTGACGGGTTTTATGTTCTTAGGGATAATATATGAGATCTCCTGGCTCTCTCCCCCACCGATAACTAGTGGGTTAGTGAATGAAGGGCCTCCCTTCAAATCCTTATTATTAATCTTAATACCGATAATGTAGATCTTCCCACTACCAGGGTTGTGAAGATCTATTATCAATACCCTGTTCTTCGTAGCCGGGTCGATAGTCATATAGGCGTTATCGATTACTAGTGTTGACGGACCCCCTCCAAGCTTGATCTGCGGTGGGCCGATCAGTATCGTGAGTATCATTAAGGTTATCATCATCCCTAGAAGCGTCGGTATAACCGTTACTACTAGGTACATCCACCTCATTACGGATACCTTCCACTCCAGTACTAGTCTCGGCAGACCCTCCTATCCATGGGGTCTTAAATAACGTAGAGACGGTCTCCCAGTACACTATATTGTTTTAGATAAATGCTTATTTTAGCATTAAATATTTCCCCACGCCGTGATTGATCGATTATACCGGTCCTACTAGGCGTGGCTATCGAGTATGTGTATGTGCTCTCTAACCCTTATCACTGCATGCCCGTAGATCTTCTCGGCGATCTCCGGGATTAATACCTCATCAGGCTTACCGTAGACGTATACGTTCCTATTAATAAGAAGTATGCGGGAAGTATGCTTCAATAACAACATGGGATCGTGGCTCGTAACAATTACGAGCTTATCCCTTGAAAATCCCGCTATTAGCTCGGCAAGCTCGATCTTACCGGTAGGGTCGACGTTGGAGAAGGGCTCGTCCAAGACAAGGATCAGGGGATCCCATACTAGAGCCCTAGCTATTAGACCACGCTGCTTCTGCCCACCGCTTAGTTTGTTGAAGTCTTTATCCCACGATTCCCTAGGTAACCCAACTTGCTCGAGTACTCTTGTAACCCTCTCCTTCTCCTCCCTCCTAAGCACTAGGCGGGGCCATTTACGCTTCATTACTAGGCAGCACTCTACTAGTTCTCTAAGAGTCACCGGGTAGTATATCCGGTGTAGTGATAGCTGGGGTGTGTAGCCGATGTATTTCCCAGCTCTATCCGGCTTCCCCGTTACGTCTTCACCATTAATAACCACTCGGCCCCTCCAAGGCTTTATTAAGCCTAGTATCGTTTTTAGGAGGGTTGTTTTACCGGCTCCGTTGGGCCCCAGTATTTGTATTATACCAGTTCCAAGGTATTCAAAGGATAAATTATCAAGTATCCTCTCCCCGCCATAGCCAACGGCTACATCTTCCACTCGTATACACGGCTTAACGCTGCAGCTCATCGCATACAACCCTGTACTATCCAAGGGGGGCTGTGTTTATATCCCCCAGTACTAGTATGCACATATTCGTGGAATATATTGATTACTTTGTGCACGTTGGTGGTGATCGCGGGTTGTCCATGGGAACCGGGGGGTTAATATTGCTACTAATACTCACACTAACCATAATCCCTGTAGCCCCCGCTGTGAGCAATGATTATCTAGGAGCTAGTAGGGGCTTATACATACTCGTTTCCTTCCCCAACCTAGCACTAGATGTTGGGAATATTACTTGTCCCAGTGATCGCGTCGAGTACATCGCACCCCCAGGCGTAGATCCGCACACTTATACGCTAACGCCTAGTGATCGGCGTAGGATCATGGAAGCCGACGTTATAATTTCCACGGCCCACACCGGCTTCGAGATGAGGATTAGGGAGATGAATTCCTCCTGGCTCATCCACGGAGTCCTAGTAGAGATCCCTAGGATTCCGGGTATGAAAATTATGGATAACCCCGTTACCCAGCAGCCGAACCTACACATGCCTATCTATGATCCATACAATTATATAGTGTTCATAAACTATATAGCAAAACTATTCTCAAAGTTAAACCCTTATTGTAGTAGCTACTACTTGAATAGGGCTGAACTCGTTGCTAAGCGTGTCTATGAATTAATTAATAACACTCCCCGTGTCAATGCTACAGCACTAGCCGAAGCACCCTACATGCAGTATGCTGTTTCATGGACTGGTATTAAGATTAAATATCTCCTGGTTAAGGAAGAGGATACGCCTGCTACGCCTGAGGATTTACTGCGTATTAGGGAGGCTTTATCCAGGCGTGAGATCAGCGTTGTGCTTGTTTCTTATCCGCCGGTCTCGGTTTTCTCTCAGAGAGCTATTAGTTTGGCCCGGGAATATAATGTCTCAATAATTTATGTCCCCGTACCGATGGGTAACTCCTCGATCGTTAGTAAATTGGGCTTCATTAGCCGGGAGTTAGCCGGGTTTGGTGGGGGGTTTGGTGGAGGCTTACCCCTGAAACCCCCCGGTTCCCATGAAGCACTGGAAACAACCACGACAATAACAGGCCTCCTACTACTCGCTACCATGATAATTTATGTTTTACGGGTGGGGAAGCGGTGAATTGGGGCGTGTTTATTAAGCTTACAGTATTTGTCCTTATAGTTTTCTATGGGGTCTTATTGTGTCTAATTTATAATCCACTATGGGTTCTAGTGATGGCTTCTACAGCGATCGGGTTCGGTTCTCTGAGCAGCATCCTTGCCGCCCGCCGTTTCTTCTTCCTCGGCGGTGCTGCTCCCCACTCCGCCCT
>JALWZC010000018.1:2130-27123 GCA_027002875.1 Desulfurococcales archaeon | reverse complement strand
TAGTAATACCTTATCCACTCGCCTTCCCCGTAACTACGCCAATTATAAGTGACAATGATACCATGAAGAGTAAGCCAAGCATTGCCGGCATAAATACTTCGGGATGTAGAGGATATCCGAAGAAGCTTATGCTTATATAGTCTTTTAGTAAAACAGTTACTACAATTGATGTTATCCATGATAATGCTACGGTTATAAGAGCGATAGTTATGATAGATGTTTTAAAGATTGAATTATCGATGCCTACGTACTCGAGTATTCTCGATAAATTGCTATGTGTATAAACTAGGATATTACCAGTATATATGAGGCCGATTATGGATAGTGATAGTAATATGCTTATAATGAAATACATTATAGTTCTAGATATACCTAGGCGAGCTACGAATACGTCGATAGGTGTAGGGTATTGTTTTAATAAATAGTTTCTACCATTTCTGGAGACGGCGTAGTAGAGTATTTTTTCTATGATACTTTTCTCCGGGAGGCTATGCCTCATGATCTTCTCTGCGATATTCATGTATTCGCTTTCGTTACTGGTTTTAATAATAATGTATGAGGAATCTTTGGGGGATACGCCTCTAAGTATCCTTGCCGTGAATATATTTGTTAATGCTTCGTATTTTGTAATGGTATTGGTATGTATTATACCTGCAATATATGCTGGGTATTCTTCGCCCGTATATGGTGAGTACACCTTACATAGATCTCCAGGTTTGAGGCCAGTTTTCCTAGCGGCTTCTTCACCTAGCCAAATACATCCAATACAATCTCCTGAGAATTTTCTTCCAGTAATAGTATAGTTTCCTACTATGATACTACTCTTTCCCGCCTCTATTCCTCTAAAAGTTACAGAGTTTCCTTTGATTACTAGTAATCCTATAATCTCGTGGATAATCTTATCATTGCTTACTCCTAGGCTGGCGGCTATCTTCGGTGTGTATAGTAGTGATGTATAGGGTGTGTATGTTAGTGAACCGATAATGATCATGTTTTTAATATTTGTGGGTATTATGATTGATTGGGATAATTGTATGGCTGAATATAGGGTTCCGATAATTAGGCTTAACACTATAAATATCGTTAATGCTATCGTGTAGGATAACAGGAATGATCTCTTGTCTAGTAACCTCATAATAATGAAAATCTTCATGCTGTAACCCTCCTCACATACATAACTGCTTCAGTAGGCAATCCGATCATCGTGTAAGTAGTCAATAATGATGTTATTTTTCCGGGATCGATGCTTACTATGATGTAGGGGAGTGGGGTAATTATGCGTGTAATCCATAAGCCTAGATGTAGTGTAAAATAACCCAGTAGTATCCCGTATATTATAGATGCTTCGGTGTAGAGTATTATAGTAAAATATATGGACTTCCATAGTTTTCCTCTACCTACTCCTAAATCACCCAGAATCCCTAAAACATCTCTAAGCCTATACACAATGTTCTTTACGGCTGTATAGATTAGAGGTACAGCGATTACTGAGATGATCAGTGATGACTCTGCGAGTGATTCTATACTGTTAATCATGAAGGAGTAGCTCCTACTACCAATTTCACCATTGAAAGACGAGACCTTCATTGTTTGAGTCGATTGAATTAATTGGTTATAGATTGATTCATTTAAGTATATCTTGACTAAGTAGCCGTTATAGCCTTGGTCTTTATGATAGCTGTTTATCACTGTGTTTATAGTGTAGTTGTTAATCCTGATGGTGGCATTTATGGGGATTTTTAAACCGAGTTTTTGTATTAGTATTCTACTCATAGATACATTAGCAGAACCATAACCGCCACGAATTACTTCAATAATTACATGAAACTCTTTATCACCAATACTGAGTTCTCCTATTGTAAGGTTTAAGGCTTGGCTACTCATATTACCCTTTTCTATTGGAGCTACTATGGTGTAGTAGCTCGATAAAACATCGGGTATAGTAATTAATACAAAATTAACCGCTGCCGGAAAACTTAAAACTAATATAAATACTCCAACAATGTTTCTTCGATGAAATAATTTAATAAATAAACTAACTAATATTGCAAGATCCCTAGTCATACCTTCCTCACAAGTTAGAGTATGCTCTTTAACTAGTCTATACTAGATTGACTAACCTATAAATACACGGCATTTTATAAAACTAGAGATTTCCGGATATATTAGACTAACCCATCGTTACAGTATAATACCATTATTAGTTGCGGAGGCTTCTAGAAAACTATCCTTAGCCACGATTGAATTGTAGACAGAAATTTATAGGTGTTTTCATGGAAAATAAAAAGAATGAATAACAAGACATAGGGGCCCGTCGTCTAGCCTGGTTAGGACGCCGCCCTCACACGGCGGAGGTCCGGGGTTCAAATCCCCGCGGGCCCACTATAATCAGTAATATCGATTCTTAGCTAAGAGTTTTTAGTGTCAAGTTAATCGTAAAAGGTGTATTGGGGGTTGGGGTTTGCATGCATGGTTGGTTTATGCCTTATTAGCTGCATTATGTGCAGCTTTAGCAACGGTTTTTGCTAAGATAGGGTTGTCAGGTATAGATTCTCTGACTGTTACGGGAATACGCAGTGTTGTAATGACTGGGCTAGTATTGTTATTCCTATTGTTACTATATACTACTGGTTCTTGGAGGCCATATGTCTTAAAGCCTGGGAACTATTTATACATAGTACTTAGCGGAATTGCAGGTGCAGTATCATGGATACTATTCTTTAAGGCTCTTAAATTAGGTGAAGCATCGAAAGTAGCATTTATAGATCGCAGTAGTATATTATTCGTTTTAATTATAAGCATTATTCTACTCGGCGAAAAACCTACCCCACTAAAAATATTCGGAGGACTACTGATATTCGTAGGCTTAATAATGATAAGCATATCCTAACAATCATTCTATCGCTGGTTCATTCAACAATTTTAAGGCGATTAGAAACTTGAAGATAAAGCCGCTCAAAGATCCAGATAGTAATGTTACTATGAGTGGATACCGATCATCTACTGCTAACGCCATAACTGATAGGATCTCATTTGCATTGCTTATCCTATATATTCCTTTCCCCTATAATTCCCGTAAAGGCACCCTATTGTTTGAACTGGGCGAAAAATAATTATTTTCTTATTTATAGTGAATAGTATTCAGGGAATATTTTAATTGAACAGATTATGAGGTGTAGAGTTTGAGTAAGACGTATGCAACACTGGGCGAGCTGAAACCTGGTAACTTCATAATTATTAACGGTGAGCCTTGTAGGATCGTTGAGATGAGTAAGGCTAAGACTGGTAAGCATGGTAGTGCAAAAGCGCATGTTGTTGCAATTGGCTTGTTCACCGGTAATAAGAGGACGCTTGTAGCACCTGTTGACCAGAGGGTTGAAGTACCAGTTATTGAGAAGCGTGTTGGCCAAGTTATTGCTGATATGGGTGACATGGTTCAGATCATGGATATGGAGACTTTTGAAACCTTTGAAGTCGAAAAACCTAGTGATGAGAAGCTGCGGGAAAAGCTGAAGCCTGGCGTCGAGGTGGAGTATTGGATAGTTATGGGTAAAACATTGATCGTTAGAACGAGGTAGAGTAGATCCATTACTCTAACTCTGGGATGAATACTGGTTTTTCACTCCATGTAATAATCGGTATTGATCTACCAGGCCTGGGCTCTTTGCTGAAACTTATAGTATCAGTGTCTGTTGCGAGAATAATATATCTTGCTTCACCGGCTTCTCTAGCCTGCTCGCCACTTAATACTACGTAGTAGAAGACAGGGAGTCCATAATACTTGTAATAGTCTTTTAATAAACTCAAAGCCCCTAACACGATCTTACCGTTATCTTGTTTAAACCGGATAATATATGCTGCACCATGTGGTACGGACAGTATAGCGGCCATTTTAACGAGGTCTAGGAGCGATTCTACTTTAACCGGGATCATTTTCTCTATATCCTTCAAGTACTCTCACCCTCCGTTCTACCTATTCTCTGTATTATCCTAGTTGTAAGCCTTGTATAGCGGTACAATACATTTAGTAGTTCTTCGCTAATATTACCTTTACTCCTAACCAGTGTTTTCCTCGGTATTAGTATGAGAGCTGTTTCACCACTGTCATGTTCTATTATTTTATTCCCATGACTATACACTATAGTTGGAATAGTGTATCTTTCCTTGTCCATGTTGTAAACTGTAGATCCCACGGATACTATGATCGTGTCCATGATATACGAGTAGGTTTTCAGTAGGATTGAATAGTTGGGAATTATATTATTTGGATGCATACCGTAGAGAACAATGTTTGAACCCATTAATTGTAGAAGTCTAAGTATTTCAGGATACAATATCTCTGAATCGTAGATCAACCCGTATTCGATATTACTTAGACTTATCAGTTTTGGAGATTTACCGGGAGAAAATCCGAGTTTTTTCTCGTATTCGCTCAATATCATCTTTCTAGTTTTGTAAAATACTTCACCGGGACCAGCAGGTATACCTAGACCGGTAATGTATAGTTTTGACCCCGCTTTCTCGTAGAGTCCCGTTATCAACAAGTCTACACCATGGTTTTTCGCAACAATTGATAGATTACTAATTAGCGGGCCGGGTATCGTGAACGCGTTTTTTCTTATAGTATTTTTTCCAACTTGTTCTTCGTATATTATTGGGCCCTGTAGCTGAGTATATGGTAGTATGAGCGTGTCAATATTCTGCCTTGCAGCATACATTATATATTTCTTTGCTTCCCTCAAGTTGTGTTTACTGGCGTAGAGGAATATTCTTCCATGAACTATTCCTATATATCTCTCACCGGGTTCTTCCTTCACTAGTAACCTGTATATTTTGATCTCCGCACACCTCTCTCCTTAAATGGCTTGTATCAACGGCTAACACCTTATTTTTCAGTTCATCATAGATCAAGTGCAGGACTTCTTGATAATCGAGTTTACCCTCCTCGATCTTTTTCATCATTTCCTCTAGGTTTCTAGTAACTTGCACACTAACTACTTCGGGGAAGTGATCCGTTAAGAACCTGTATGCCCCTATACCTCTCTCCGTAGGGGCTAGTGCTTTAACCCTACCGACGACGTTAACATATCTGCGATCTATTAATGTCTGGATAATTTTAGCATAAGTACTGGGCCTGCCTATACCCTGCTCTTTCATCCACCTGATTACGTCGTGATACCTTGCTAATGGTGGGCGAACTTCATATGCCTCCGTAATGCTGTACTCACCGATGCGTAGTGGTACTACTTCCCCCTTCTTTATGACGGGGTACATTATGTTGAAGCCTTCATCAATTATTCGGCTAATCCATTCTATTTCTTTCCTTAGTCCATCAATAATTGCCTCAATATATTGTTTTTCAACTATAGCAGGTTTCATCTGGCTTGCTATGAAACGGTTGAATATCAACCTATAAACTGCTAGGTGTTTTCTTGTAAGCGGCCTTACGAGGATTATAGCCCCTTCACGGATCAGTTCTGCCAGCCGATCAGCATCGATCGGCCTTGTCGGGCGAATGGCTTCATGAGCGCCTCCCATACCCCATGTCCTTGGCTGGAATAACTCTTTATACTTATCCCCAAACTTTTCCTCAAGGTATTGCCTCGCAATAGCGATCCCTGCTTCACTTATCCGCGTACTATCGGTCCTATGATAGGTTATTAGTCCGAGCTCGAAGAGTTCCTGTGCTATCTCCATTGTCCTAGTCGTAGTTAAGCCTAGCCTGATACTAGCTTCTTGAAGAAGGGTGTCGGTAGTAAAGGGAGGAGGTGGGTTGATCTTATCCTCGACTTTCTTGATCTCACGTAGCCTTATCTTTTTACCGACCAGTTCTTCTGGTTTAGTTAACCCTAGCTTCTCTATTTCATCCTGATTAAACTCGATCCTTAACCGTACTCCGTTAACCGGCAGTATAGCGACATACTTAAGTAGACCGTACTTTTTAGGCTCCCTATTCTGATTAAATCTTTCAATAATATAGCCTAATACTGGTGTCTGTACTCTACCAGCACTAAGGTTTCTGTTCGGCCTACAACAATTAGGTAATTCTAATCTCTTACCTTTCCTAATCTTACTCATCAACATAGGTAGTAGTACTTGTGAGCAATAGATTGGCCAATAATCTTCCTGTAGTTTCTGCGATAATGCAAAGCCTAGCCATCGATCCTCTATTCTCCTAACAATCTGGGCTTCTACCAGGTTTAAATCAAATTCCCTAGGATTCTTTAACGCGTTAAGGATTGCTTTACGAGTTACTTCGTGGAACTCTATACGAAGTATCTTCCTAGTATATGGTTCCAATAATACTTTAAGGTCGTAACCTATTTTTTCTCCCTCGGTGTCCGGGTCTGTACCTATTAATACTAAGTCAACTTCGCCCGCTAGTTCTCTAAGAGTATCTACTACGTCTAGTTTACGGTATATGTCTCTACTACCACACTTAGGACACTCCCTAGTCTCTGCTGTAAATTGGTAGCCGCATTTATTACATTTTTTAATATCCGTATAAACTGGTACGAAGTAATCATTCACCTTTAATACTCCGTAATTATTGAATCCTACATCGACCGCTAGATCGTAAACATGGCCTATGCTCGCAATGATCGATAATACGTATTCGCCCGTTGCAACATCGTATACGATCATTCCGTTTTCAAGTATTCTCGTTGATGGCTTACCGAAAAAGTTTGCAATCGTTCTAGCTTTATTGGGTGATTCAACGATCATTAAAGCCGATTTCGTAATCTCCACTACCTTTCCCGGAGGCAGTTCACCCCTAAGAATCTTAGCAACCCTTACTCTCTCCTCGCTAATCTCCTTCATAAGCTTATCTAAGTCGATACTGTTCAATGGTTTCATATCAAAATCTTCAAATAACCACCGCATCCTCCGTACTAATCCATTTAGAAGTCTTTTATCGTCAACGATTACAATCGATAAACCTTTCGTAATCCCTCCAGGATATAGTCTTGAAGTCCTCCCACTCGCTTGTATATAGGTTGCTACATCGGGTATTAAGATATAGGGTTTACCATCCTCTTCTATAAGAGCTATATCCCCACGAGTCTTCAGCTTCTCCCATACATCTTCCCTCGCTAATAATTCCCTAGCAGTCTTTAATGCTTCGATTAATAATCTTAGTAGCGGCGTCTCTTCAACTTCCTCCCCAGCCAGTTTTCTCTGAAAGTCTTCCGTTAACTTCATCAATGCCCCTTGACTTAATCTACGCAGTCTTACCGATAGCCTCCCAATTAATAACTCTATTCTCCTCTTTTCATCTCCCTCTAATACATCCCTAATGATTGATAATATCCTGATAATGTCTATAGGCCTAGGATTTTCGAGCCTACTACTAAATTTATGTCTAGGCACTCCTGGAAAAACAGCATACTTAACCCTGTCTGGGAGGTCTAATCCTCTAACCATAACCCCGTAATAGGTGGCTACACCTACTAGTACGTCGATTTCCCCGCTAGCGTAAGCATCTAGTAGTTTAACTCCTTTTCTTGCATGGAAGGCTTCGACTTTTAGATGTGTTTTCTCCGAGAGTAGTTTGGCTAAATTTTCGGCATATTCGATCCCTTTATCGATCGGTACGAATACTAAGCCCCCATCGCCTAGTTTTGAAACAATCCTTACGACTTCTTCATCAATACTATTTGACGGTTCAATGTACGTATCTACAATATTCCTAATTGCTTCGGGACGCGAACCTGCTTCGAATCCTAGAAGTATTTTGAATAGTCTTGGATAGATCCCCCTTGGACGGCCGGTAGCGCTGGATACTAGTACTATTGTTTTAATTCTGCGTCTTAGTTTTTCGAATTTCTTCTCCATTTTCTTAATCTTATGCTCGATCTCTCTTCGTTCTTCATCGCTTAGCTTAAAGGCCAGCCTCTGCCGTAGCCTTAAATACTCTATTCCTTCATCTATTTCCTCATCGCTAATACCGAGGATCTTGAATAGTATTCTGATCGCTTTGCTACTTCTAAGGATCGCGTCTACATCATCTAGTGTTATGAATTTATAGGTTTTACCTAGGAGAATATCGTAGTGTTTATGCATGAACATATTAGTTGTCAGGAGTATGTCGAAGTCGCCGTTTCTTACCTTTTCCATGTATTCTTCTCTTTTCTTCCGAGACACCTTGCCGTGTATGCTGAGTAGCATAATACATTTATCATCCTCGTTTTCCTCACCGCATATCCTTAAACCAGCATTATCAGCAAGGGTTTTCAGCTTTCTCTCAGCCTGAACTAATAGGGGAGTAGTGGGGAAGACTAAGTATATTTTATCTCTTTCAACCCTTTTACCCATATGTAGCTGGCGCTTCGCATAGTATAGGGCCATAACTAGTGCGAAAGTTGTTTTACCCATACCCGTTGGTGCTATTATACTAAAGGATTTCCCCTTTAGTATTCTCCTCGCCCATGTACGCTGAGCACTCCAGAACCTGTATCCACCCGTAGCTTTTCCAAAGAATTTTTCTAGTTCTTCGAGTTTTTCTTCGAATCTGAGTATTTTCTTTAGTTCTTTTGGCTCTTTTACATAGTCGTAATATGTTCTCAGTATTTCGATATAGGGTTTTTCAAGTATGTTCTTCTTTAGTAATAGGAAATTCCTTGGTTCTAGACAGTTTTTACATGGCGCTTTATAGTTTAGCCTTATATCATCGTCTTCCCCGCGGCAATTTGGGCATGAGTATCTATATATTCCATGTACTCTTTCGATCCTACTTGATTTACTCATTTGTAATCCTACCCATGAATAAAGTGGGGAGGGTAGTCTTATTTAAAAATTGCATGGTTTTAAGTTGTTATACACTCTCAATTACCGCTGCTCCACCCCTTATCCTTAGTACCTTGTTGTGATATATTATAATGCCTCGATCAGTTATTTCGAATGGATGCCTCCTCATACTGTGTTTTGTACCCCTCATTTTCCAGACTATTATACTCCTTATTAACTCGCCATTATACTCTTCAAGGTCAAGCCTTACTATACCATCAGCTGCATGTTCTACGCCAGGCCCTCCGAACCCCCTTTCAGTAACCGATACTTGTGATACCAGTATTGAAGTCGTTCCAAGTCCCGATAATACTCTTTTAAGCTGTAATACTACACCTCTAGCTACTGCTGGTTTAGTAAGGTATAATGTCGATACTGAATCTATCACTACCCTCAGCGCTCCAATATCCCTAATAGCTTGTTTTAAGACATCTATTAACTCACCAACATCAGTAGGGTCTCTTACTACGTACCTCTCCCTCTTAGCTGCTTCGCCAATACCGCCTGTAAAAGCGTCAACTATCGCGAATAGCCCCTGCTGCTCATAAGGTCTAACATCCCAGCCGAACTGCCTCATATTAATCCTTACCTGTACCGGATGTTCCTCCAGCGCAACAAATACTCCAGGCTCATTCATTTTTAGCCCATTCCATAGATATTGCTGGCCGAATATCGACTTACCAGTACCCGGCCCACCGCTTAGTAATACTACGTTTCTCCTCGGTATACCGCCATTAATTAGCTCGTCGAATCCAGGTATGCCCGTTTTAACCCTTTCAACCATTCCCACACCACCTTTCAACACTTTTAGATACATTATAATATTATTGTTAACTCTTCTAAATAATGATTTGGATCAGTATATAATGTGTAAGATGCTATTAAATAGTTCACAGAAAGGATAGAGTATATAATTAGATTTATACATAGGAGTTGATTGACCAGTTTTATTCAGCAATAGAGTAAGTGAAAGGTGGTAATCTATGCCCAGTGATAAAGGGATAAGGCTTAGAGTTGCAGAAGCCCGTCAGCGAGATGTTGGAAGAAAAATAGTAAGGCTACCTAGAAGGATTATGGCTAGGCTAGGAGTATCTACCGGAGACTTCGTAGAGATAACCGGGCCTCGTGGAAGTGTTATTGCACAAGTATGGCCTGCATATCCAGAGGACGAAGGACATGATATTATAAGAATGGATGGATACCTTAGATCAGCTGTAGGGGTCGGAGTTGGCGACACAGTCGAAGTCAAAAAGACAAGTGTTGAGCCAGCGACAAAGGTAGTACTTGCACCTACAGAGCCGATAAGGTTTGGGCCAGACTTCGTAGATTATGTTAAACAACTACTATTAAGAAAGCCGCTAAGTAGGGGTGAAGAAGTAGTAATACCAGTATTCGGTATGAGTCTTAGATTCATAGTTGTAGCAACCCAGCCGGGTCATCGGGTATACGTAACCGATTACACGAACATCGAGATCAAAACAGAACCAGTAAAAGAAGAAGTAATAGAACGAGCTAGGAAGATACCCAAGGTTACCTGGGAAGATATAGGAGATCTGGAAGAAGCTAAGCAGAAGATAAGGGAGATAGTTGAACTACCCATAAAACACCCGGAGTTGTTCAAACACCTAGGTATAGAGCCCCCTAAGGGGATCCTACTTTATGGTCCGCCCGGAACCGGTAAGACGCTATTAGCTAAAGCACTGGCAAACGAGATCGGTGCGTATTTCGTAGCAATTAATGGACCTGAAATAATGAGTAAATTCTATGGTGAATCGGAGCAGAGGCTTAGGGAGATCTTTAAAGAAGCTGAAGAGAATGCACCAGCTATTATATTTATAGACGAAATAGACAGCATCGCACCGAAAAGGGAAGAAGTTACTGGTGAAGTTGAGAAAAGAGTAGTTGCTCAATTACTAACACTAATGGACGGCTTGAAAGAGAGGGGTAAGGTTATAGTTATTGGTGCAACAAATCGTCCCGAAGCACTAGACCCAGCTCTACGCCGCCCGGGAAGATTCGATAGGGAAATCGAGATACCGCCGCCGGATAAGCGTGCTCGTAGGGAAATACTCGCAGTACATACTAGGAATATGCCGTTAGCAGAAGATGTAGACCTAGACAAAATCGCTGAAATGACCCATGGATATACTGGTGCAGACCTAGCGGCACTGGTAAAGGAAGCAGCAATGGCCGCCCTTAGGAGATTTATCAAGGAGGGCAAGATCGATTTATCACAGCCCATACCTGCGGAGAAACTTAGGGAATTAAAAGTTTCAATGAAGGACTTCCTTGAAGCTATGAAGTATGTTCAGCCAACACTAATCAGGGAAATATACGTTGAGGTACCAGAGGTTAGGTGGAGCGATATTGGCGGATTAGAAGATGTAAAACAGCAGTTAAGGGAAGCGGTTGAGTGGCCTATGAAACACCCGGAAGTCTTCGAGAAGATGGGGATAGAGCCTCCAAAGGGGATTCTTTTATTTGGTCCGCCGGGTACTGGTAAGACTTTGCTGGCTAAGGCAGTAGCCACCGAGAGCGGCGCGAACTTCATAGCAATCAGAGGCCCAGAAATACTGAGTAAATGGGTTGGAGAATCCGAAAAGGCTATTAGGCAAATATTCCGGAGGGCTAGACAAGTAGCACCAGCAATCGTATTCTTCGACGAAATAGATAGCATCGCACCAGCAAGAGGCTACAGGAGCGATACAAGCGGCGTAACAGACAGGATCGTTAACCAGCTACTAACAGAACTAGACGGTATCGAGACATTAAGGAAAGTAGTCGTAATTGGTGCAACAAATAGGCCGGACATACTAGACCCAGCCCTACTTAGACCAGGCAGGTTTGATAGGTTAATCTATGTACCGCCACCAGACTATAAGGCTAGGCTTGAAATCTTCAAAGTACATACGAGAAAAATGCCTCTAGCGGATGATGTAAACCTTGAAGAACTAGCACGCAGGACTGAAGGCTATACGGGTGCAGATATAGCAGCTGTATGTCGTGAAGCGGCAATTATAGCGTTAAGGGAGGAATTTAAAGTTAGGCCTGTACAAATGAAACACTTCCTTGAAGCATTAAAGATTGTACCGCCAAGCCTGTCAAAAGCCGATATTGAACGTTATAACAGACTAGCTAAGGAGCTCAAGAAAATGGTTACTGGGACTGCTGTATCGGGCTTCGGGGTTATTTAATGAGCATTAAAAACCCTATCCCATCTTCTTTTCAAAAACTCCTCCGAGACTATGGTAAGAATATAGGAGAACTAGTTGGTAATAGGTATAGAGGACTACTTGTAGTATCCGGTAGCGATCCTGGGCTTCTTGCAAGGCTTTCATCAAGAGCTATATCCTACTATGAGAAGAAGAGACACAAAATTGATAAGGGAAAATACACTGGGTTATACGTCTACCATGATGAATTCGATGATGCAATATATATGAAGGAGCTGTTCAGAAAACTCTCATCAGGCTTTAAATATACTAGTATAGACTATACGGTTTATGAAAGGAGCGAAAGATACCTTGGAACAACTTATTCCTTTCTAATTATGGATCTTACGAAAGATTTAAAGCCAAATGATCTGGGTAGGCTAATAGGCATAGTTGAAGGCGGCGGATTAATCATTCTATTAACGCCTCCATGGGATCAATGGGATAACTTCATGACTATTTTCAAGAGAAACCTTACAGTACCTCAATTCCCAGAACCTAGACATATTTTTATAAAGTGGATTAAGAGAAAACTCCTACAACATGATGGAATCGGGATATATGATGCAGATAATAGAAGGATTCTAAAAAAGCTGGGCAAACTACCCCCCAGCAAGAAGAGTAAACGTAAAATAAAAATTCCCGAAAAAACTCTCTTCCCACGGAAAATATACGAGCACGCCTTAACACAGGATCAGGTTGAAGTAATAAAACTCATGGAGTCACTATACGAAAAGCCTCGTGGAGGAAGGAAAAGGGTTATAGTGATAACTGCTGATCGAGGAAGGGGTAAGTCATGTGCAGTCGGCATAGGTGCCGTGGGTTTAATACATGTTCTTCGAAAAGTAAAGCCTAAACCACGAATACTCGTAACAGCACCTAAGCCCAGTAATGTTCAATCCCTAATGATGCTGGCGAGAAAAACCCTAGACTCCCTAGGCTATAAATACGATGTAATACGTAGAGAGGGATACGTGATCGAGCTTAGAAGCGATAAGTTTAGCATTGAATACTGGGAACCTATCAACATACCGAGGATCAAGGGAGACATAGTTATCGTGGATGAAGCAGCCGGTATACACGTACCAATGCTCTACAGGATCTGGGAGGCGCATAAAAGACTAGTATTCTCGACAACAATACACGGATACGAAGGTGCGGGTAGAGGATTCTCTGTTAGATTTCTCCAAAGGATAAAGAAAGACAAGAACACAAGGTTAATAGAATACGAGATGACCGAGCCTATCCGATATTCTATAAATGATCCAATTGAGAAATGGCAGTTTGACGCATTACTCCTCGACGCCGAGCCAGCTGAGCTATCCAGTGATGATCTAAGGGATATTGAAGAGAAAAACCTAGAGTATGTAAAATATGATCCAGAGGAGCTTTTCTCGGAAGAACATGAAGACGAGCTCAGACAGCTTTTCGGAATCTATGTTCTTGCGCACTATAGGAATGAACCGGACGATCTAGGTATGATTGCTGATGCCCCTCATCATGTAGTTAGAGTTGTTAAGACAAAACATGGTAAAATCGTCTGCGCTCTTCAAATCGCTTATGAGGGCAAAATAGACGAAGAAACTGCGAGGGAATTATTGAGAGGGGGTAGAATACCGGGAAACATTATACCTGACAGGTTCCTAAAGCATCTACGCTATAAGGGCTTCGCGTCAAAGTTTGGATGGAGAATTGTAAGGATAGCTACCCACCCAGATGTTCAGGGTAGGGGTATTGGATCATGGGCATTGAAAATGGTTAGCAGGGAAGCGTTAATGGAGAAGCTTGACTGGGTTGCTGCAGGCTTCGGCGTTAACGATCAACTACTCAGGTTCTGGTTAAAGAACGGGTTCTACCCAGTACATATAAGTCCCGATAGAAACCCTGTAAGCGGCGAATATACGCTCCTTGTTATTAAACCTCTCGAAAATGAAACTGCAAGGATGGTGTCGAAAGCGAACATAGAGTTTAGGATTAAGCTTAGCGAAGCCTTACCGATCAATTATAGAGATATGGAGTTACCGGTTGCGAGGCTACTCCTTGATACGGGTAAACCGGTATCCGAAGGCTTGAAAACCCGTATTTTAACTCCGGTTCAGCTCGACCGTTTATGGGTTTATTGCACTGGCCCGATGACATTTGAAGCCGCTGCAGATATAATGCATATTCTTGCTAGACATTACTGGCTATCTCCCCACGATAAAAGGCCGGGTCTTAGTAGGATTGAGGAATTGTTATTGCTGGGCAAAGCTTTACAGGGTAGGGATTGGGAGGATTTGAAGAAAGAATTACGGCTTCCATTAAAAGAGCTTCATAAGACTATGCATGATATTGCATGTAAGTTCTTCAAATACTTATTGAATATTGATCCTGAAGGTTACGAGCCCGGGATCGATTTTATAGATTACAACATTAACATCTTATAGTTCCGATTCTTTTTTATATTCAGCTTCCAGTATTTTCCTGATTATCGATATTGGTATCCTTAACTCACTAGCAGTATACACGGATGGCTTTATGATCTTCATGCCTGTTCCATCTATTATGTCTATTTCGTAGACTTTTCTATCATGCGGTGTTTGTCTCATCTTCTCTATTATCACAAACCTCCTCAGTTCACCGCCGATAATTGTTTTCTTAAACCGTATAATACCGTCCGCTACATGTTCTATTCCGAATCCGAATCCAAGGCTAGTTGTTACAGCGTATTGACTTGTTGCTATTATGGTTAGATTCCACCTAGACAGTCTACGCTTAACAGTATAACTGTATTTTCGAGCCATTGCTGGTTTATCTAGCCAGAATGCACTCATAGAGTCGATAACTAGCCTAGCATGTCCGTAGCCTAGTGTTTTCTTAGCTTCAATAATTTTCGAAATCAACTCCTCGATCGTTAACTCGTAGAGGCTCCATGGATCGCCTCTTTCCTCCATTAACGCATCAATAATTATTAGATCGCCGTTTTTAACAGCGTCTTTAAAGCCGAAGCCAAACATCTCGGCCTGCCTAATAATGCTCTCCCTGCTTTCCTCGGTTGTTACATAGATTGCTTTCTCTCCCCTGCTAAGACCTGCTGCTATAAAGTGTTGGGAAAAAATAGTCTTACCAGTCCCGGGTTCGCCTACAACTGCTACTAGGAACCCCCGTGGTATCCCGCCTGATAACATCTTATCAATACCGGGAACTCCAGTTGATAACCTATCTATTGCCGAGTTATTCAATACTTATCACTGGCTTAAACCACTTAATCCTAACTCTGTATTCCGGGAATAATTTCTTAATAGAGGTTATTATTTCCGAGTAGCCCTCCCTAGCTAAGTCTTGGTGTATACTATATAATCGTAGCTCTACCTCCCGATAACCAGGATAGAAGTGTATTCCTGCAATAATTTTTCCTTTATAGATAACTCTAAAACTATAAGAGTGCCTACCGACATAGAAACCCCTATTATTTAGCATATAGGTTAATAAATCCATTCTATCCCTAGGGGAATAAAATTTTCTAGCCATGCCTCGACCACACTTTATTGCATAGTTTTAAAACCATTATATTAATACTTATTCTATGAGATGGTGAAGCTCGAAAGGGCTGACTCCTAAGAGTGTATGATGAGCCCGCGCAGGTCTGATCGATTTGAATAGAAAACTTATTATAGGCGTGTCCGGCGCCAGCGGTATACGCTATACCCTTAGACTATTACAGCAAATCCCCCTACTTAGAAAGAAATACGATAAAATACACCTCATCTATACAGAAGCCGCTAAGCTAGTTGCAAAATATGAGGAAGACATAGATGACCTAGAATCACTCCTAGCACGATACGAGTTAGACTCGGTTAATAGTGAGAAGGACTGGATTTCACCGCTAGCCAGTAGTAGTAGGCTTATAAATAGCGACATGATAATTATACCTGCAAGTATGAATACTATTGCAAAGATCTCTGTCGGCATTCAGGATAACCTACTTCTCAGAGCGGCTACGTCAATAATAAGGCTACGTGGAAAACTTGTTCTAGTTATCCGTGAAACCCCTCTATCAAGTATTGATTTGGAAAACCTATACCGTTTATCCAAAAATGGTGCTATAATACTACCAGCCACCCCCGGCTTCTACGGCAATCCATCATCTATAAATGAACTAGTGGACTTTATCATTGGTAAAGTCCTCGATGTTCTAGGTATTGAAAATGAATTGTATAAGAGATGGAGAGTCTATGAGAACGATTAATTTAGGAGAAATCCTCGATATCGTAATCTTCTAGTCTTTCCACATCTTTCATTAATTCTTCATCAGTATAGCTGGGTTTTTCAAACTTTATAGCTTTAGCGCACCTGCCGTCTGGAAGCATAGCATTGATTTTACAAGCCGCGTATTTACATGATGCACCGATGCATTTACCGCCGAATAATCTACAATAAACTACCTTAATGCTTCTTCCACGATAAAACTCATTCATTACAACTTTAGCACGTTTAGTGCATATAAAGAACGGGCAAAGCGGATTACATTTGTCCCCTATGGGCATTGGTCTTAATGGTCGATGCTGCTGTCTACCCGGCTGATAGGTTGGTCTTCGAGGACTCTTTTCCTCCCTTCGCCCCCTTCCCCTATATCCATAATTCCTTCTCTTCTGCAAGGGTAGAATACACCTCAAGACATACTTGACCAATGATCTCATTTTATTGCTGTCTAGTCTCTATCGGACATTTCGACCTAGTAGCTTAATTATTACAGTAGTAGAAATACTTTATAGATATTAATATTAATTTCCCGGTTATTCGTAGCCTTTAAGGCTTCCACCAAGTGTATAGCGTGTATTTTACCGTATCGCCGTTAACTACAGCTATTATTAGTTTCTTCCTAACACTATGCAATAACCTCCCCATTCTAACAATATCTATTGGGTCGAAGGAGTCCTTACTGTTATACACTTGTAAACCATATGGAGCATGATCTATTCCAGGACCATAACGGTATACTAGGTAATCGCAACCAAACTTTAATCCTCTCCTAAGAACGAAGCCTCTATTCCTCAGATCCTTGTATACTAGGTATAATTCACGGAATCTTTCAACTAGTTCCTCAGCCCTACTCATCAATTCTTCAGCTGAAACTTTGCGGGAACCATGCATTATTATTAGCCTATTCTTTTCAAGGAGGTACAGTGCTTCGATTAGTGAAAGTTCAAGCGGTGCTTGGATATTTTTCTCCTTGGGTTTTTGGACGCCTAGGAAGGTACCATAGTATCCGTTCCAGTATGTTTTATTTGCACAGGCCGGATCGGGTATTATAACCCTATTATATAGTAGTACTCCCATACACTGTTCTAGCTTATCATTATCCTGTATAGTGCTAGATATCGTAGTTCTTCACCAATACTCTTTATTATATCACATGCTTCTTCAATGAAGTCCGCTATATCTTTAAACACCATTAATGGGATAATTTGATCTGCTAGCTTTGTGTATATTGTAAAGGTTAGTTCGCGGTAGTTTTCATCACCCTTATTCTCGAACTTATTTATCTCATCAACCCTTACGAGGGTTTTACGAGGATCGTTTTTGAGTTTTTCTAAGCCGTCGCTTAGAGACTTATACATTTGTTTTAGAGTTGAAACTTGTTCGATCAGTTTTTCCTGTATAGCTCCATCGACGATAAAACCTTTCTTCTTGAGTAGTGCTAACCTATACACTACTCCTTCTAGGTGCTGAACTATTTTCTCCAATCCTAGCGCTATCGACGCATATTGTGTTGAATTAGTTAAACCCTCACCTAGTCTTATTAAGTACTCCATGAATAATACCCTGCCTTCCTCGACCCTTCTTTTTGGTTCTAGTATTTTCTGATATATTCTATCCATATCGACTTTATTCGTATCAAAATATGTGATCGATTCTTCAAATATTTTAAATGCATCATCAACAGTACGCAGCAAAGTCAACAAGTATTCATGAAGATGCATTTCCGCAAGCGTATCCTCATTATAGGCCATTACCTATCCCCTTGTTCATAATGAATTGTTAATAGTGATATTTAAGGGATACTAGGGAATTTTTCAATGCTGTAAAGAAATTATTTATGGATGGTTGCCTTGAATATACTAATAGTTGACGCTTTAGCCCGTGCAAGTGGTAAGAGGTATTCTACTTTTGACGTAGTTGGTGCTGGTCCTCGGGTTGTAGCTGGTTTATTGGACAGCCTTGGCCACAATGTACTCCTCAAAACCTATGAAGTCATTATTGATAATCCCTCACTGATCATGGATAGCGATATTTTAATGATATCCATCATGACTAGTGATATAGGCGCTTTTAACAAACTAGTGCATCTAGCAAGGAAAACCCTTGGATTTACAGGCTTGATAATCGCTGGAGGGCCAGGTAGTTTCAGCTACGAAGACATATTTAAAAATGTTAAAGGCGTAGACTACGTGTTGATCGGTGAAGCTGAGATTCCACTCATAAAAATCTTCAGTAGCGAGAAACTAATAGATTCACTAATAAAGCACGACTACGAGGAGTTAAAGATCGTTCCTGCATTAGCCTATAAAATCAACGATAAAATTATTGTTACGAGTAGACATATCCATACGGATAAAGAACTCCTATCCCGTATAAAGCCTTGGATAAAAATAGATAAATCATACCCCAACCACATAATCTATAGGTACTATGTAGAAGTTGTCCGCGGATGCAGCAACTTCCATAGACCGTTAATAGCTGGTTATAAAGGTTTAAACTGTATGAAATGTATGCTTTGCTATCATGAAAACCTCTCACTACGCTTGAACTGTCCTGCAAATATACCTCCTGGCTGCGGTTTTTGCAGTGTACCCTACCAGTTTGGATCCCCCAGGAGCCGCTTACCCAAGAGTGTCATAGAGGAAATTAACGGTTTAATCAAACATGGAGCTAGGAGGATAGTCTTAAGCGGTCCTGATTTCCTAGACTATATGCGTGAAGAACTAGTTTATCCAAAGCCCCTAACAGACCCGTGTAGCCCTCCTCCTAATATTGAAAGAATAGAAGAATTACTCAGCGGCATTTTTGAGCTTGAATCGGTTCAGAGGGGAAGAGTGATTGTATCAATTGAGAACATCAAGGCTTGCCTCGTAAATGAGGAGGTAGCGAGAATAATGGGCAAGTATTTGAAAGGCACAACTATACATATAGGTTTAGAAACCGGCGACTACGAATTTAACAAGTTAATCGGAAAACCTATTGGTCCGGAACACGTTTATAGAGCTGTTAAGCTTTTAAAGGAGAATGGCCTTAGGCCTTACGTCTATTTGATGTATGGCCTCCCCTTTATGCGCGAGAAAACCTATCTCAGGACGATATCTGCTATAAGAAAGCTCCGCCGACTAGGCGTTGAGAAGATCACACTCTATAAATTTACTCCACTACCCCATACTGCTTTTCAATACCTAAAGCCTAGAACTGCCGGCTACGAGCATCTCATCACTAGGCTTAAAAAACTAGTCGAAAAAGTGAACATTGAGTCTAAGAGAAAGCTCTTAGGCAGAGACCTCCTAGTATATCTCGTTGAAAATAAAGGGAAGATCTATGGATACCCTATACGTCACGGCCCGGTTGTTTTCATCGAAAAAACTAGGAAGAAATTTGGTAGTATTACCGGGTGTTTAGGTAGAATTACTATTTCAAAGATCGCTCCTAGATATGTACGGGGAATCCTTGAAGACGTTATAGAGTGTTAAAGCTACTATTTATTGCTAAGCAGGTTCTCGGCTTTTAGTATGATTTCCTCCACTCTATTTGCATCATCTATACGTTTATCTTGGACCAGCCTATTCTTTATATCAATTAATAAATCTCTGGTATATGGTATGCTTACAAGGTATAGGTATGAATAATAGGTTTGTAGGTACTTTCTGGAAATAGCATCAATATTATTTTTAATTATTGCCTTATAACCCTGAAGCGCATGGTTTGTTTTATCTAAAAGTACATCTATACTATCTAAAAATACGCGTAGACTTTTAGTAGTAAGTCTTGAAACTCTTCCGGCTAATATCTTTGCCCGAGAAATTGTTTTATCATATTCTCCAACTAAGTCTCTCAGAAGAGCTATTACATAGTATTCATCAAAGACCATGTTCTTACCCTGAATGCTTTCTTATTGTAGCAATACTATTATCGGCTACACCTTTCTCCCTAAGCTCTTCGGGATAAACGTATACATAGTTTACTCCGGATTCCTCAATGATCAGAGCTGTAAATATGAATTTTTTCCTACCTGCTACAACTATTTCTATTTTATCGCCTTCCTTTATACCTAGCATTCTAGCTAGATCCTTTGGAACTTTTGAAGCTCCTTCGGGCAGTGATTCATCGAATTTTATCCTAATTCTCTTCTCTTTCAAGACTTTAGTCTTTTTCTTCAACTCCGAGGCTGGAGGGACGATTGATACTAGTTTCTTTATATCTATTTTGGGTTGATCCTGCTGGCTGGGTTGTGTCTGCTTAGTTTCATTTTTCACTTCTTTCTCGCTCATAGTTCATTCCTCGTAGTTGGTTATTTTTAGCGTTATTATTGTATTGTTGTTTAGGGGTTATATTAAACTGTATCTTTGTATTATATGTTTCCAATCGGTGGTTAAACCAAGTAATTCCAATAACTTATCATATAATTGTTCGATTTTCACTCTTTCCTGCTCTCTAGTATCTCTATCTCTAATAGTCACAGTGTTATCTTCCAGGGTCTGATAGTCTATTGTAACAGCGTATGGTATACCGATCTCGTCTCCACGCATATATCTCCTACCAATACTGCCTTCTTCATCGTAAAATACTCTCAGACCAGTGTTCTTAAAAGCAAGTGCTAATCGTCTCGCTTTTTCGGCAATTAATGCCTGCTTACCGGATGAACCAGTAACTAGTGGATAAACTGCTACATGGTAAGGAGCGATCTTTTTATCTAGTCTCAAATACGTTCTATCTTCTTCAAATACTAGGGAATTCTCGAGGACAGCGTAGAAGATTCTCTCTAGTCCAAATGAAGGCTCTACTACGTGTGGAATGAATCTCTCGCCATGTATTTTTTCCTTAACCTTCTTTATATAAAAAGCGTCCTTACCAAGCCTATAACCTTCTACCTCAATGTATCCTTGTTTCTCAAGTTTTCCAACGAGTTCTTCGCTAGGTATTCTACTTAGTTTCTTCATTATAATTGATAAGTCTTCGCCAGCTATCTCCCTTATCATTGAAGGATTAGGGTATACTCTTATTTTTTCTACTATTTTCGGCTCCTTATACTTCCGAAATACTGTGAGGTCTGAGCCCGAGTATTTCATGTGTCTGCTTAGATCGTATGTTGTCCTATAGCTATATCCAGCAACTTCTACCCATCCATACTTCTCCGTATAAACTTCTTGATCAAATGTTTGAAGCGAATAATGGGCTTTCTCCTCAGGTAATTTTTCATCGAACCTTATCCTCTCGCTAGGAATTCCAAGTGATTCCAAGTACATGTTTCCTATAGCCATCCAGTAAGCCATCCACGGTGTTTTAACGATTTCTTTATCGATCACTTCCTTGATTGTATATAGCTTAGCCTCTTCAACCCCTTTCCTCTTATCTTCGCTGGTTAATACATTTATCTTATATTTTAGTATTTCATTAGTAAGATGTTTTTCTACTTCTTCGTTAGCTTTATCGGGGTCGAAGAAGAACTCTATCTCCATTATTGTAAATTCTCTAAGCCTCATTAATCCCTGTCTTGGAGAGATCTCGTTCCTACCAACTCTACCTATCTGGGCTATTCCTAGTGGTAATTTATTCCTAGCCGTGTTGAGTACTTGTTTAAAGGATACAAACATTCCTTGAGCGGTCTCGGGTCTAAGATAGCCTGGTGATCCTTTGTACGGCCCTATCTCGGTTTTGAATAATAATAGGGCCGGTTTAGGCTTTGTTAATTCTCCCCCACAAACCGGACACTTAACACCATACTTCCTCATAACCTCCCATAATTGATCCATACTCATACCTTCAGCATGAATACCTGTTTGTTCCTCAACTAAGTGATCGGCTCTGAAAACTCTCCCACACCTAGTACACTCTGTAATAGGATCGGTGAAGTTTTCCTCATGCCCGCTCGCTTGTAATACTATCCTCGGCGTTATAATAGGTGATTCAAGCTCTACTATTATCCCATCACGCTTATTTACAAAACACTCTATCCACTTCTCCATTATAGAGCGCTTAATAGCTACTCCTACATGGCCATAATCATATAAACCCGCTACACCACCATAGATCTCATATGACGGCCAGAATAAACCTCTTCTACGTCCAATATCGATCAAAACGCTGTACTTATCCCTTTTACTCAATTACCCCACTCCCCAAACCTTGTGCTTGTTTTCATTAGGGGTATAATGGTGGACAATATATAATTGTTTAAGATTAATGATGATATACTAAGGCTTAATAATATTTGCTAATTAGTGGTGTAGCCCGATGACTGTATGGCGTCACTTAGTGAGTAATAGTTACACGTTTGCATGTCAAGACACTGGGGATAGGCTGCTTGGTATAATTGGCCTTCCAATGGATTGGACTACAAGTTATTTTCCCGGTACGCGTTTCGCTCCTGCAAGGATCCGTTCTGCCGCATGCAATATTGAGCTATATAGTTTTCTGACCCGTAAGGATATAGAGAGTTACGGATACATTGACTTGGGGGACGTTTCTCTACCAAATGGCGATGTTATTGAATCACTTAAGAGGATTGAGATCGTTACTAAGGGGTTTATTGAAGATTACCCGGGGGTTACACCCGTATTTCTCGGAGGCGAGCATCTTGTTACTTACCCTATAGTTAAAGCGTTTGCGGATGAAATTGATCTCTTATTGGTTTTTGATGCGCATGGTGATTTGAGGAGTGATTACTTAGGCGTTAAGTATAGTCATGCAACAGTTAGCCGCAGGATCGTTGAGGATCTTGGTAAAAAGATTTTAATCATTGGGGGTAGGGCCTTCTCGAAGGAGGAGTTAGATTTTATTAGTCACTCTAATGAAGTCGATGTAATACCCCCGCCTTTATCGAGTAATTGGAGTGAAGTTCTTGATTTTATTAAACGGGTTACGAGTAATAGATCAGTATATATAAGTATCGATATGGACGCTGTTGACCCCGGATACGCACCCGGAGTTTCTAATCCGGAACCCCTAGGACTTACACCCTTCGAGCTACTGAGTATTCTCAAAGAGATCGTTTATTCTTCTAAAAATATCATAGGTTTAGACGTTGTCGAGGTTAATCCTCTAAGGGATGTGAACGATGTAACAAGTATACTAGCAGGTAAAATAGTTATAGAATTCTATGGTTTGATCCTAGATCGCTTTCACTAACCTATAGTTTCTAGCAACCTTATAAATTATCTCGTAGCCGCAGTTAGGACAGTGAATTTTACGTCCCCATGTCCTCGTTATTTCTTCAAGCGTAAACTCGTATCCGCATTTACCACACTTATATCTAGCCAATCCTCTTCAAACCCTCGTATTTACGTGATTGCTACAGAGAATTCTTAATGTTTTATCGGGGGTTATAAATGTATCAAGGAGTATAATTTATAAGGTGATTGGTTATAATAATTGGACATAGTGTAACGCATAGTTAGTGTATAAATGGATTATACAGGTTGGATATAGGCATGGTTGGAGAAGACTTTTCATCAATATGTGGTGGCCTCCCTCCAGAGTTATGTGAACAATTGACGAGGGAACAACAAGTTATAAAGATTAGGCTTGACCGCCGTAAATTCGGCAAAGAAGTTACTATTATTGAGGGATTAATGGATAGTAAGGATAGACTAAAACAACTAGCTAAAAGACTTAAATCAAAACTTGCAACTGGTGGAACGGTTAAAGATGGTAGGATAGAGCTACAAGGAGATCATAGGCATAGGGTAAGAGAAATATTGATAGAAGAGCTGGGTTATCCGCCGGAAAACGTGATAATTATCGATTAATGAGAAGAATCGTTAAAAATACTTGTGAGAAAAAGAATAGGTTTGGATCAGAGTTTTCCTATAGTGATTCATGATTGCTGTGGAATATTTATACCAAGTATTCTTACAAGTTCCTTGTATCTATTCCTAACGGTTACTTCAGTCACACCCGCTACGTGGGCTATTTCTTTCTGAGTTTTCCTCTCACCGTGTAGTAGTGCCGCGATATATACTGCTGCAGCCGCTAAACCAGCCGGGTCTTTACCAGCTGTTATACCTAGTTCTCGGGCTTTATGTAGTAGCTCTGCAGCGGTCTTCATGACTTTAGCGCTAATACCAAGTGCATGAGCGATCCTTGGAACGAAGTCTACCGGGTCGCTCGTCTGTACCTTAATATCTAGTTCCTTGAGCAGTAGCCTATAGCACCTAGCTATATCTTTCCTATTACTCTTAGTATACCTAGCTATTTCGTCTAGCGTTCTTGGTATTTTAAGTTCTCTACAAGCCGTGTATATCGCAGCTGCGATCACGCTCTCAATGCTCCTTCCTCGAACTAATCCTTTATCAACCGCTAACCTATAGATCCTCGCTGCCTCCTCCCTAACGTTCTTTGGGAGATGTAGCTGGTCGGCAAGTCTATCTAGCTCATTCATAGCTTGAGCTAGGTTCCTCTCGATACTACTCTGAATCCTAGACCGTGCCTGGATCCTCCTGAGCCTTCTAATCTCCATTCTACGCCTAGGCTCCAATCTCTTACCAGTAGCGTCTTTGTTAGAGTAATCTATTGCTGTAGCAAATCCCCGATCGTGTACTGTTGATGTTATGGGTCCTCCTATCCTGCTCCTACGCTCCCTCTCCTCGGGGGTAAATGCACGCCATTCAGGTCTTTCATCAATTATGCGATCCTCTATTACTTCTCCTGTAAGTATGCAGATGTATTCTCCCCTTTCATGATCAAATATGATCTTATCTGGTGGGCACTCTTCCCTTCCTTTCACATCATCCTCGGATGAGTATACTGG
>JALWZC010000018.1:0-2120 GCA_027002875.1 Desulfurococcales archaeon | reverse complement strand
GTATACTGGTATCATTTATAAACACCTATTCCGCGGCTATGTTTGTGTATTCTTGAGCCTTTATAAACATTTCCATAAATTTTAAAAATAGCACGGTGTTTTATTTTTTAAAACTTATGCCGCTTAATTTTAAAGCTTAGCCCTCATAAACACTTATTACACCCTTGCTACAACGAATAATAAGACTAGAAGAGACATTATAAGTAGCCGGGTCGTCTAGCGGCCAAGGATGCGGGGCTCTGGATGGCAGCCCTACATTGAAGGGGCTGCTGGGAGAGCCCCCGTGACCGGGGTTCGAATCCCCGCCCGGCTACTCTCCTATAAATTATTACCATGTAGTAGTGGATGAGTCTGGGGTGGATGGATTGGTTGAGCTGGTTTATCAGCGTGATTCTTATATTCGTGAGCTAGATGCTGTGGTTACTAGTGTTGTTGATGATAGGGTTTATGTTGATAAGACTATTTTTCACCCGCGCAGTGGCGGGGTTGATCATGATACCGGCTATATAGTTTTTGATGATAGGAAGGTTAGGGTTTTCAAGGTATTGTTTGATCGGGAGAAGGGTGATGTAGCCCACTTCGTCGAGGACCCGGATGGGTTGGAGCCGGGTATGCGTGTCAAACTAGTCCTTGACTGGGATCGTAGGTATAGGCTTATGCGTCTGCATACTGCGGCCCATATTCTAGCGGCGATCATGTATCGCGAGTATGGAGCGTTGATTACCGGCGGTAATATTTCTCCAGATAAAGCCTATGATGACTATAGCTTGGAGACTATGGATAAAGAAGTTTTCGTTCGTGCAGTAGCGCTTGCTAATAAGGTTGTTGAGGAGGGTATTGAGGTTAAAATATACTGGCTCCCCCGAGAGGAGGCTTTGAAGATTCCAGGTGTTGTTAAGCTTGCATCCCGTATGCCCCCCGATGTGAAGGAGCTTAGGATTGTTGAGATCCCGGGTGTTGATATACAGGCTGATGGTGGTCCTCATGTTCGTAATACTAGGGAGATTGGTAGGATTGTATTGTTGAAGGTTGCTAATAAGGGTCGTAGGCGTAAAAGGCTTTATTATACTGTTGAACCTTAGAACCTTATAGTTTCTAATCGGTCACCGATCCTTAGTATCGTACCGGTTCTAGCGGCTATGTATTTCTCCGGGTATTTCTTTAATGTATAGTTTTTTATTCTTGATCCGCTGCAGTGTGTTGGTGCTATGTATTCTGTTTTTCTCGCTATCCTATCTATCCTATACTTTTCCGGTTCGTGGAAGCCTCCTATGACTAGTAGTAGTTTTTCTCCTGTTAGCTCTACTGCTCTGTCTACTAGGTTGTCTATTCCTGGGTGGCTGCATCCTACTAGTAGTATTGGCCCCGTAATTGTTTGTATTATTAATCCGTGTTCGAGTATCCAACCACTACTTAAAGGCCCCGTGCTGAAACCACCATCGAATATTTCCATGGGCTTCTCGACGATTATAGGGTTTAAACCCATGTCTTCTAGATACGAAGCATCGCCGGGTGGGACATATACTGGTAGTCCCGGTTTTTCGCTACCTATTATTCTATATCCACCGCTGTGATCTCCGTGGTGGTGGCTTAGGAATCCTACTTGGAGGTTTTTAAGGTTTAAACCTAGTTTTCCTGCATTATAACTAATTATACGTGGATCTGTGTCCGCATCGAAAAGCACGTGGATTCCGTTATGTATTATGTAGACGCTCCATCCCCACTCATTATAAAAACCAGTGGAAGCCTCATTATCATCCAATATATAGGATAGTCTCAGACATACCTATCGTCCCCCTTAAAAATTGGGGATTAAAAAGAAGGGTAGAGCGTTTTTCATCTACCACTCCTAGATCTTTCTAGTTCTCCTTCTAGGAATTTCCAGAGGTTCTCGTCGAGTTGTTTCTGTTTCTTCACTATTAACTCCTTGATCGTTCTAAGCATTGCGTGGTGTCTTATTTCATCCTCGAGGATTATTTTTAATAAGAATTTTATTGTTTCATCGCTACAGTTGGGTATGATTTCCTGTAGTTTTCTAATGAATTCTGCTTCTGTTGTAATGTGATAGTCTATTTCGCTTGTTATCGCTGCCGATTCCGGCTTGGTTAGGTATTCGACGT
>JALWZC010000017.1 GCA_027002875.1 Desulfurococcales archaeon | reverse complement strand
TTGAGATGAAGAGTATACTGGGGGCTTCGAAAGCTGTTGAGAAACTTGTTAAAGCAATGCCTAGCACAGCCCACCTAGTAGGGGATGATGGATCAATTATAGAAGTACACGTCTCGAGGATTAAGAATGGCGATAAAATACTGGTTAAGCCCGGCGAGAAAATACCGGTTGACGGCGTAGTTGTAGAGGGTAGTTCAAGCGTTGATGAATCACTAGTTACCGGGGAGTCTAAACAAGTCTATAAAACTACTGGTTCAAAAGTTATCGCTGGAACAGTGAATCTCGACGGGTCGCTGATCGTTGAAGCTACAGCTGTCGGGAAAGATACTTATCTATCACAAGTAGTTGAGCTGATCAAGAATATACAGGCTAGCAGGTCTAGGCTTCAAGACCTTGCCGGTAGAGTTGCTAAGTGGTTGACAATTACTGCTTTAACAGTTGGATCAATAACATTCATAGTATGGTTCCTGTACATGGGGGATATAGTATTCGCCCTGGAGAGAGCTGTAACCGTAATGGTTATCACATGCCCCCACGCGTTAGGACTAGCTATACCACTAGTTGTCTCAAGGTCTACAGCGATAACTGCTAGCGGTGGGGTATTGATTAGGAATAGATCGGTTTTCGAGAGGGCTTACAGGATAGACACCATAGTAATTGATAAGACCGGGACTTTAACCAAGGGGAAGCCAGTAGTCGTAGATGTTGTAGCGGTTATGGAGGGAGTAGATGTAAGAGATATAATCCAGTACGCTGTAAGCATTGAGAAACACAGCAGTCACCCATTAGCGGAGGCTATCGTAAAACATGCTGAGGAGCAGGGAGTTAAACCATTAAATGTAACTAGTTTCAAGAATATTCCGGGCATAGGTGTTGAAGGATTTATTAATGGTTCACGGATAGTTATTGCTTCACCTAAATACATCGAGGAGAGAACCGGTGATCTACCGGCTGCAACGAGGAAATATATTGATGAAGGATACACTATCGCCTATGTATTAATGAATGATGAATTAATTGGTGCAATAATACTAGACGACGAGGTTAGGGAGGAATCCAGGATAGCTGTCCGAGAATTGAAGAAGAGGGGTATAAGAGTAGTAATGCTAACAGGGGATGCTGAAAACGTTGCTAGGAGAGTAGCCGGGGAGCTCGGGATCGATGAGTACTATGCCGAAGTACTACCACACGAGAAAGCTGGTGTAGTCCATAAGCTTAGAATGAATAATAGGATTGTTGCAATGGTCGGAGACGGCGTAAACGATGCACCAGCACTTATCGAGGCCGACGTGGGTATAGCAATTGGTGCAGGGACAGATATCGCTATTGAATCAGCAGATATAATACTGGTAAAGAATGATCCAAGGGACATAGTATCAGCAATAGACCTATCAGCTAAAACATATAGGAAGATAAAACAAAACCTATTATGGGCTGTTGGATACAATGTATTCGCAATCCCAGCGGCAGCAGGTGCATTATACTTCCTAGGATTCCTACTACCACCAGCGATCGGTGCATTACTAATGTCCGCTAGCACGGTTATAGTTGCAGTTAATGCTTCAACTATAAAATAGTATATACCCCGAGACGTATTTCTCAAAAACATTCCTTTATTCGCCGGTTTGAACTATGTGGTTTAAATGGTGTTTATGAATGGATCGAGATGAACTGGGTGAAATACTGTATTGGTTACTGATTGGTATTATTAGCCTTGCAATATTCCTTATCAGCCTCATAGGCATTCACCACCATGTATTCGATTATTTACTACTCACATTATCACTAGTGATCCTATCGAGGATGACTTATATCCTCCTAACTAAGAAGAGGGTCTCCGTCGATTTACTAATGGGTACTGCAGGGCTTGCTACGTGGTATCTACACGCTTATATCGAGGGCTTCCTAATATTCACACTCTACGCTGTATCCGAGCTTATCGAGGAGTACTCTGAGATTAATGCTAAGAAGAAGCTGACTGATCTAAGGGAGCTAGCACCTAGTTTTATCGATGTTAAAACTGGTAATAGTGTATTGAGGAAGAAGCTTGATGAAGTAGTTGTTGGAGACGTTGTACTCGTTAAGCCTGGCGGTGTTGTACCGGTTGATGGAGTTATTGTTGAGGGTGAATCATACTTCGATACCTCCTATATTACAGGCGAGTCTAGCCCAGTGTATTTAAAGAGTGGGGATAGAGTTTACAGTGGATACATTAACAGGGATCGACTAGTTACGGTGAAAGCTTTAAGGAAGCCGGCTGATTCAATGCTCCAATTACTAGTTAGGGAAGCAGAAAAGGCTTTAGAGAGGAAGGCTTCTATTCAGAAGTTCATCGAGAAGTTCTCACAGCCATACACCCTGATCGTTCTCGGAATATTCACATTAGCCTCAGCAGTATTCGGATTATACCGTGGATTGTCAATACTACTAGTCGGATGCCCCAGTGCCTTCATATTATCAACTAGTACTGCAACAGCATACACTATAACAGTTCTAAGCAGGAGATCAGTTGTTGTTAGGGGAGGAATAGTTCTCGAGAAAGCTAGCAGGGTTAAAACCCTTGTACTAGATAAAACCGGTACAATAACCCTTGGCGAAATGAGGGTTTCAAAAGTATTAACAATTGATCATAGTAGGGAGGAATTATTGAAGCTGGCTGGTGCAGCTGCAAAGGCAAGCGATCACCCGGTTTCAAGGATCCTTGCAGGCATGAGCGACTTAATACCCATTGAGGCAGTCGAGTATCCCGGTAAAGGTGTTGAAGCCAGGGTGGATAGTTTAAAAGTCTACATCGGATCCCGGAGGTATATTTCAGAAATAACAGGCGGCATCCCCGAATCTCATAGCTGCGATGAAGGAGTCCTCGAGGTACATGTAGCTCTTAACTATGAATATGCTGGAACCATATGTCTCGAGGAAAAGATAGCTGATGAGACAATTAATGTTATAGATGAATTGAAAAAGATGAATCTAAACCTTGTAATAGCCAGCGGCGATCGCCCGGAGAGAGTGGGGAAGATAGCTTCAACGCTTGGAGTAAAGGAGTATTATGGAGGATTACTACCCAGTGATAAAAAGGAACTAGTAGCTAAGCTTAAGACTATGAGGGGGCCTGTTGCTTTCGTCGGTGACGGGATCAATGATGTAGAAGCAATTGCCGAAGCAGATGTGGGGATCGCTATTGGTAGTTTAAGAGTTGTATCCAATATAGGTGATGCAATACTAGTAAACGGTGTTAAAGGACTACCCAAACTGTTAAAGATTGCGAAGAGATACATGAAGACAATCCATTTATCAACTATAATCGTATTAACTGTAAAGCTTGGAGCTATGACGCTGGGCTTAGCCGGGCTAATACCCTTATGGATGGTTGTAGGACTAGGAGACGATGGATCAACAATACTATCAATCCTAATAATAAGCTACCTACTAGGAAAAACTAGGTAATTTACTTATTAAAAAAGTATAATGATATTATATCTTCAATACGCTGCCCTTTGATTAAAACCTATAATTTCCCTACTACATTGTAGAATTCTACAACATGATCTATTAGCTACTATTTTTCCCAATGTTAAGTCCAAAATGATATTATAACGAATGTATTCCATTATTAGTGTCAAAAGCCGTTTTAGAGTTACTCCGGTCTTTTTGAGGAAGTATTATTAGTATGACTAGCTATTTATATATCTAGGTGGTTAGATGCCTAAGCGTACAACTGTCATATTGGATGACGACGTCTATGAGAAGCTTGTTAGAGAAAGTATTAGACGGTATGGTACTACGAGGGCACTATCTAAGGTATTAAATGAGCTACTAAGGGAAAGCCTCAATGGTAGAGAAGAATTAATTGAGCTACTATATAGTGAAAAAATAGCGTCGATCTCTGAGGAAGATTTTTATAAATTCCGTAGAGAACTAAGTAAGAGGTTTGCTGATAGATGATAATAGACACAACGTATCTCCTACCCTTGGCTAGAATAAATGTTAAAACGGATTTCTTAAGGGCACTTGTAGAGAATGGGCTTCGGATTAAATTAGATTTAAGCAATTTGAAGATCAACTTGATATCAATATTTGAATTACAAGCGAAGTCTGCAAAGCTTGGAGTTCCTCCCTTCCACGTTTATAAAGCTATCAATACGATATTCAGAGCATTCCGCGTCATACCTTTCTATAAGAAAGAGATCATTCAAGTAGCAGATGAACTGCGCCGAAATATTAGTGACTACATCGACTGCATCATAGTTGCAACGGCGATAGTGGAGCATGAACCACTAGTAACCGAGGATAAACTCATACTAGGAATTAAGGATATAATACGGGGAAAATACGGGATTGACATATATTCCTTCGATGACTTAATCAAGTAGACCTCATAATGTCTGCAATAGATAGATTTTATAGATACATATACAGCATCCATTTTACCACTTTGCAAAGCAACATGATCTTCTAGGTCTTATACACCGCCATTATACTTAAGACTATACTTCTTTCCATATATTATGATACAGTATTTTATTACGGTGTTTACGAGCGGCCTCTTAACGTTTACTAAGAATTCTACTACTAGCAATCATTTAAAATCCCCGGTACAATATTCGGGTTTAAGAATAATGTTTCGGGGGAGAAGTATTGGCTGTAAGGGTTTTAGCGGCTGATATTGATGGTACATTGACGATTAACCGGGAATCTACGATTATTCCTCCGGGTGTTGTTTCTGCGCTTCGTGATTTGGAGGAGCATGGGGTTATGGTTGTCCTCGTGTCCTCGAATACGCTGCCGATCGTTATTGGTTTGAAGAGGTATTTCGGGCTCAGCGGCCCCGCTATAGGCGAGTCGGGGGCCCTAGTGTATTTTGGGGGTAATAGTATTGAGCATTTATCAAAGTATACTGCTAGGGATGCAGCCGTTTACGTGGAGGAGCATTATGGAGACTGCCTGTATCCCAGCTGGCAGAATATTTATAGGCTACACGACTATGCTTTCCGGGTTCGGGATGAGTGTAAAGCTGTGATTAGTAAGGTTCTTGAAAGGGTTAGGAGTGATCTGGGCGGGAGGTATCCCTTTGTTAGGGTCGGTTATAGTGGATACGCAGTACACTTAACGCCAAAGGATACTTCTAAGGCTAAAGCACTCATGTATATTTCCGGAAAACTAGGCATCCCGCTGAGCGAATTCGTAGCTATAGGTGATAGCGAGATGGATCGGGAGATGGTCGAGACCGTTGGGCTTGGAGTAGCTGTATCTAACGCTGATCAGGAGTTGAAAGAGGCCGCGGACTTAGTAACTGAGAAGCCCAGCGGCTACGGCTTCATCGAGCTAGCCGAGAAGATTATCCGTGGAGAAATAACTGTTTAGCCCAGTATGATCCCTGCTAAGTGCTGAGCCGTTAGCTTTACTGCTTCCCTACTAGTATACTGGGGCTTCCAGCCGAGGGATTTGATCTTCTCTATGCTTAGCCTCATAAACTTGACATCGCCGGGCCATCCACGCCCATCCCTTGTCCCGCCAGTATATTTTATCTCGGCCCGGAGCCCGGCTGCTTCCAATACGATCTCCGCTATCTCCCTAACAGTTATCCAGTCATCATTACCTATATTGTAGGCGTCGTAGAACATGTTCATCCTCTCCTCGAGGAATAGGGTTGCATCTACAGCATCCGAAACGTATAGGTAGCTTTTACGCTGTGATCCATCGCCTAAAACCTCCAGTGCCCTCGGGTTTTTCTTGAGTTTTACTAGGAAGTCGTAGATTACTCCATGATTCAGCCTTGGCCCAACGATGTTAGCGTATCTTAGTGCTAGTGTTTTATAGCCGTATAGGTATCCATAACTGCTTAGTAGTGATTCACAGGCTGCCTTGGATGCACCGTATACGCTGATCGGCTTGAAGGGGTGGTTTTCAGGGGTTGGAATGATCTCGGCGTCGCCGTAGACCGTGCTACTGCTAGCAAACAATATCTTCCCGACACTACCAGCCCGACGGGCTTCCTCGAGTAGGTTGAAGGTTGCAAGTATGTTTTCCCTAAAGTGCACCTCGGGGTTTACAGTGCTAACCCTAACCTCTGGGTTAGCGGCGAAGTGGTATATTACATCCACATCTCGGACAGCCCTCTTTACATCCTCCCTATTCTTCAAATCCCCTTTCAACAGCTCGAAGCCCTTCCTACCGATATGGTGCTTAATGTTCTCAATTGATCCGCTTGACAGGTTATCGATAATCCTTACACTATAGCCCTTCTCAATCAATTTATCCACTAGATGGCTTCCAATGAAGCCTGCACCGCCTGTTACGAGTATTAGTGACAGTTTCATCCACCCCTCTAGCCTAGTGAAAGTATCCTGTTCCTAGTCCGGTGTATAAGTCTTCAAAGGCTCTCCGTTAACGATAGCGTATATCTCTACCTGTTCTTTGAGCGGTGTACCCCTAAGCTTAGGCATCAATACTTCGTCGACCTGGAAGATCCCTGCTCGCTCGGTCATGTGTACGAGGATCTTTATCGGCGTCTTATCCCCCTCTACGATTTCAACCTTCCTAATGCTTAGGGCTGAGATACTGTGGATGTTTACTCCTCCCAATCGGTAGGGTACCCTAGCCCTTCCCTCAGCCATGTCTAATCCATCGCCTACGGCTACGCATCCGGCCTCGATCGTTAAGCAGTCTACATCGTAGGCTGTACAGTGTATGCTGTGCATGATCTCCTGCCTAAGCCTTATCCGCAGCCGCTCGTCACCGATAACCTTGCCCAGCACCCGGTCAATAATCGGCCTAGCTAGTAGGGAGCCCAGCTTCTCATGCATATCCCTGTGAATACTATTCCCTACATCATGTAGCAGCGCACCCATCAGGGGTACTAGCCAAGCATACTCCAAGTCATCGACTACTCTATCCCTAATCAGTGTTGATTCAACTCCATGCTCGACTAGTAGCTTGTACAGCATTAAGCTTGCACCAGCTGCGATTCTCGCATGGACTGGGCCGTGATCATTGTATTTAAGCCTCTTAACAGCCATTACATTAGCCATATTCCAAAGCTCCTGCACCTCAGGATCACTAGCAGTGGCATGATAGGCTTTCTTTAACAATGGTTTATCCATTAACATTTGATCCAATAGCTCCGGATTAACGACAACCATAATCGATCACCACACTAACCAGTTCAAACAAGACAAATAATAAGCAATAAGCACTACCATCTAATACGTTATACGAGGTTTTACCATGTATTATTGTAATAGGCAATAATTAACCCTAACCCTTAAAAACACTTATCCAATACCCCGAGGCCCACAAGGGTTTCAACGGTATTACCCGTTAAATACTTTAAAATACCTATATTATACCTGTACCGGTCCCATTAATGGGTGTGTGTTTTGAGTATTGTACTAGTCAAGGTAAAGGATGGTCTTGCGCCGGGGCTTAGAGCCCTCTATTATAGTTGGAGCGGTGAAGAACCGCCGGAAGATCTGCTGAGTCTACAGCCTGTTAAGGAAGAAGTTCTCCCATGGATAAACTATGTATGGTGGGATAGCCCTAGCCCCGGCGTACCGGCCGAGTTCTTTGCTATAGCATGGCTCGGATTCATAAAGATCCAGGCAAGCGGAGAGTACCGCTTCTACGTTACAACCGATGATGGCTCGAGGCTCTGGATCGATGGTAAACTAATCATAGACGCATGGAAGGATCAACCACCTACAACGTATATATCCGAACCAGTATACCTCGAGGAAGGACTACACAGGTTAAAATACTACTTCTACAACCGCTACGCTTTCGCAGAAGCAGTATTGGGATGGATCCCTGAAAACGGTAGAGCAGGACCTATTCCTAAAGAAGCATACTATCACTCGACATCCAGGAAAGTATTATTTGTCAATCTACCTAAGGGTTTCAGAGTACTAGTTGAAGGGAAAACCATTAGCAAAACATGTGTATCCAGGGATTCCCAATGTGAAATCCACATAGATTGCGAAGAAATGCCCCTAAAAGCAGTAGTAAAAATAACCAACAGCCTCGGAAAAGAACTCTTCAACTCAAACAAGAAAACAACCCTAATCGGAGGAGACATATTCAAACTTTTAACAATTTAATTAGAGACTTTATATCCTACACCTGAATAATTCTCTAAACATAGGTTGAATTTTGTTATTTAAGGGATTAGAAATATAAAGTCCTCTAAACATTTCCATATATTCATTATAAATAAATAAATTTGATCATCAATCAAAAGATTTTAACAAGGTTGATCGTTGTGATTAATGAATTTAAATCTGAATAAATT
>JALWZC010000016.1 GCA_027002875.1 Desulfurococcales archaeon | reverse complement strand
ATTCAAATTTTTACACCATTTTTGATTAATACTTTATAGTTATTTATAAATTTTCAGTATCTTTTTTTCCTTGTATAGGTTTTATTAACAGATTTATATTTTTCGAACAGTTTTTAAGAAGCAATAAGTATTTCATACATAATAGCGGTAGAGGAGTAAGTCTAATGCATAACAAGTTATCCACAGTACTAATCCTTGCTACACTAATAATTGCTTCTTCCAGCATCGCTACTATTAGAGCAGAAAAGTATCTGGATAACCCTGTCCTACTGTATGATGAGACTATACTTGTTGATATTGATGGTAATAAATGGCTTGGCCCACACATGTATGGTTCATATGATTATCGGGATGCAGTGGTAACATATATTGATACCAATGATGGTGCTTTGAGACAAGTGGTTATCGAGCCGTTAGTGGGTACTGATACGCAGTTTGTGTATCTATGGTTTATCAACGATAATCAAGTATTCACAGTTCTAGGCAACGGTACCGTATTCCTATACGATACTAGTACGGGGGCAGTGAGGTATAGGGAATACATCAAACACGGCCCGATTTACGGTGTTACTGGGTATAAGGGTAGGGTTGCTGTATACACGAAGAACTCAACGATCATACTGCAAGGTGCTACGGGTACAGAGCTGCGAATACTACGATACGATTTCCACCTCGAGACAAGACTACGGCTGAATTACCTTATACAACTCGTACAGTATAGGGGCAACTACTACCTAATACTCCACAATATCGAGACGGGCTTGACGAGATCAGGGGTTTATCCTAGGACATGGCTAGACATATATAGGTTCATCGATATAACGCCGGATAACAACATTGTATACGTCTACATAAGGAAGCTGGGCAAAGTATTGCTCTTCGATGGAGGTTCTCTTAGAAACTACAAGAACATAACGATGACTAGTAATATTGCGGATATGCAGGCGGATCCGGTTACGAATAGGGTTTTCATTTCCTATTATAGTGGATGGACGGGAGTATACGAGTTTAATGCCGGCGGATCATACTCGATTAAATGGCTTAGAACAGCTCCAACGCCAAATATCCCAATCCCGCCGTCCGGGGGGATAGCTGCGTTCCAATATCCTACATCAACATACTTCATGGATACTAATAGCCTCGGCCCCTATCAATGGTTGATGAAGAATTGGGGTAGGAATTTCTGGGTTTATGCTAGGAATGGGTACCAGTATCTTATTGGTACCGCTTCTCCCGGCATTACTGGTTATGCTATCTATGACGGCGTAAACAGGACGTTCAAGGATTGGAGGAGTTTTACGAACATATACGTTAAATACGCTTACCTACAGGGCAGTAAGCTGTTCACAGTTACCGATACCTATGCCCATCTCCAATTATTCGTATATGATATTGAAGCAGGCAGGGTGCTGCAGAATTCTTTAATTGAGATGGGCGGTATACTTAGATCACTACACTACGCCGCGGAGACTAGTTATTACTACGTCGTCCAGTATCAGAATAATTATGGTAAGTTTAGGGCTGCATTCATCGATAAAGAGACTGGTGGTATAGTTAGCCAATTAGATCTGCCTATAAATGCTTATTCAGTACTAGTAGGATTAGATGATCGATACATTTACTTCGCACAAGGCGGTAATACACTATACAGGCTTGACACTCTTGATATGACCGTTGCAAAACTCTACGGGATAATTGATAATATACCGGAGCAGTACAGGGGAACTATTACCCCATTAATGAATCCATCAACTAATACTATACTCGTTGAAACATATGATCGAATCAATAATAGAGTGCATATAGGGTTAATGGATAGAGATTCGGGCAATTATACCCACTACTATACAACAATTAAACAACCAGTAAACTATCAATGGCTCACAAATGGGAGAATAATGATAACTTATAATGATGAAGTACAACTACTAGACCCTTCAACAAATACATCTATAACTTGGAGTATAGACCCTGGAGTACCGGTAGTGCAGTCAGCATATGATGAGGAAAGCGGTACTCTCAGCATATTGTCAGGCTATAAGATTAAGACTTGGAAAATATACCAGTTAAAACAGCTAAAACTGGAACCCGTTGAAACAGTAACTAAAACAATAACTGTAAACTATACTACTATGGAAACAGTTACAAGTACTGAAAGGATAACAAACACCCATACCGTAACGAGCAACTCGACAATTACCGTGGGCGGTAGCGGTTTATATGGATATATACCGGATCATATCGTAGCATTAATCATAATACTACTAGCCGCAATTGCAGCTGCAGAGTTATACCTACTCCAACGCAGGAAATAGAAGAACTATTTTGTATGGAGGCTTGAACCCAGGCCTCCGATAAGTATTCATTTATACGTATTACTCCCGCATATACATCCCGTACTCGTTTAAAAGCCTAGCCTCTATGATTGAAAGATTGTACTAGTGAAGGATTTTTATGC
>JALWZC010000015.1 GCA_027002875.1 Desulfurococcales archaeon | reverse complement strand
GTTAGATCGTGTTAACCTAGTTAACTTAATCATGAATATTTATCGGGCAATTGTGTTTTCCACAAGATAGACTGGATTCCTTAGGCTCCCCGAAGTCTACTGGCCTTACTTACATCTAATCTGTGAACTTCTCTATATTCTATCGGCTTAATACCAATTATACGTGTTAATTTTTCTATCACATTATTAATATACGATCTAGAAGCTCCTAGATCTGTGAAGTCTAGTAATCCCGATTTCCCACCTGTTGAGAAAGCTTTTATTAGTGTATAACCGCTAGCTTCCATCACCAATATTGCTAATGCTAAACTACTACTAGCTCTTATATAGTATTTCTCTCCGAAGAACAATGCTACTCTCGGCATAGTATTATACACTTCCCAGAAGACATTGGAAGCTTCATCGATTTTCTTTAATGCCTCGACCACTCTACTAAATTCTACAGGGAATTTAGCGACTGCACCATGAGCTAACTTACCCATAATACTCCACCATAATAAATTACGTCTCCGATGGTTTTATACAATATAATTCTCAATACTTATATTATCTTATCCGCATACTAGGTAATGTTTAAGCCTCTACTCCTAAGGCCATACTAGAATATTCTATAATTAAACAGTACTCTATATTAATAGGACTTAGAATAGAAATGCGTTATTAAGTATAATAGCTCCTATCTCTATGATAAAATCTAGGATTAAACAATTCCTTAAATATTAGGAGAATCGATGGGGTGGTATATCGGGATGAGTCATAATGTTAGACTGGAAAAAATAGATAAATTCGTGTGGCGTATCCCTAAGGGCGTTAAGCCTTGTATGAAGGTTGATGCTATAGTATTTGCAGACGAATACCTCCTTCAAAAAATGAAGTCTGATCTAACACTTGTACAAGCCGCTAACGTTGCATGCCTACCGGGGATCCGGTTAGCTGCGTACGTTATGCCTGATGGACACCAAGGCTACGGGTTCCCAATTGGGGGCGTTGCGGGATTCGATGTTGAGGAGGGCGTTATATCGCCTGGAGGAGTAGGTTATGATATTAATTGTGGAGTTAGAGTGTTAAGAACTGATCTCGATGAAAGCGATGTTAGGCCTGTTTTAAGAGAGCTTGTTGAAGAGCTCTTCCGCAATGTGCCCAGCGGTGTCGGCGCTACCGGTAAGTTGAGGCTGAGTTTCCAAGAGCTAGACGAGGTTTTGAATAGGGGTGTTGAATGGGCTGTCGAACACGGCTTCGGCTGGAAGGAGGATATGGATCACATAGAGGAGCATGGTAGTTGGAAGCTTGCTGATGCATCAAAGGTCTCCCATAGAGCTAAGCGTAGGGGGCACAACCAGCTGGGAACACTTGGAGCAGGCAACCACTTCCTTGAGATACAAGTTGTCGATAAAATCTATGATCCAAGTATTGCTAAGGTTATGGGTATAACGCATGAAGGACAAGTAACAGTAATGATCCATACGGGTAGCCGTGGACTAGGACACCAAGTTGCAAGCGACTACCTACTAATAATGGAGAGGGCTATGAGGAAATACGGTATCAAGCCCCCGGATAGGGAGTTGGCTAGCCTGCCTTTCAAGAGCCCTGAGGCTCAGAACTACGTTAAGGCTATGGCTGCCGCTGCTAATTTTGCATGGACTAATAGACAGTTAATCATGCACTGGGTACGTGAGAGCTTCCGCAAAGTATTCCACAAATCACCCGAAGACCTGGGAATGAAGCTCATATATGATGTAGCACACAATATAGCCAAGATCGAAGAGCACGTAGTAGACGGTGAGAAGTACAGAGTTGTAGTACACCGTAAAGGAGCAACCAGAGCATTCCCACCAGGACACCCCGAGATACCAGACGACTATAAGAGTATCGGGCAGCCAGTCCTAATACCCGGATCAATGGGTACAGCGAGCTACATACTAGTAGGAACAAAAGAAGGCGTAAGAACATGGCACAGTGCACCACACGGTGCTGGTAGGTGGATGAGCCGGCATGCTGCTATTAGGACTTATAGGCCGGAAAGAGTTGTAGAGGAGTTGTCGCGTAAGGGTATAGTATTGAGGGCTGCTACTCGTAGAGTGATATCCGAGGAAGCACCGGGTGCTTATAAGGATGTTGATAAGGTTGTATTTGTAGCCCATAATGTAGGTATAGCTAAGCTCGTAGTCCGGCTTAGGCCTCTAGGTGTTGTAAAGGGTTAAGCTAGGAGTAGGACTGCTAATAGCGTAGTTATCAATACTAATGGGTTTTTCCAACTACACAATCCGCAACCCCCTTCTATTTTTGAAGAAATAGTTACTGATACTAGTATGGAAGACAAAGCCAACCCCGTAACAAGCCCGATCGGTAAAACCTTAAACCCGCCCAGCCCCCTCATACTGTGCGAGAAAACTATGAGTACTGCTGGAAGAGTTAAGGCATAGATATAGTAAACCCTGCATCGCTCAGCTAAACTAGTCCTAATCCTCC
>JALWZC010000014.1 GCA_027002875.1 Desulfurococcales archaeon | reverse complement strand
GTGTAGACATTGTCATATATCCATTCGTAACCATCGTTAAGTACAGCCCGGAACCCTCAGCCTCCTCCCCCAGATCCACTAGGTAATCCGCATGTATAGTCGGCTCGTTAAAGCTAGCGCATAATCCGTGTAGCTTTAACTTCTTAGCCATAGAGACAAGCTCTGCAGAGCTAAGCTTTATCGACAGCTCCGGTTTAGGCTTCGAAAAACTTATAAAATAGTTTTGACACCATGGACAGCGGAAGTTACAACCCCATCCGGAAAAGGTTAAAGCTATGCTGTTCGGGTAATAATGAAATAGTGGCTTGATCTCTATGGGTCTAGGTTCTAACGCGCTGAGTAAACCGTATGAGACATCATATAGTCTTCCATCAATGTTTATGTGGTTATAACAGTATCCGTAGGTACTTTTTGAAAGAACGCATTTCCTCTCGCAGATCAAGCAACGAACAATACCCTTAGCAGGATCAACAACTTTATAAAACTTACTAACCCTAAACCATGGAGCAGTACTTGCCATATATCCATCACATGTATAACAGGTGGATTAAAGAACGGGGTAAATCTTACGGGTTCTATACTAAGCGATTAACCATGAATAGATACTAGAAACGTAGTAGGATGAAACTGCTTAGATGTGCTAGACTGGTTTTAAACCGGGCTTTAATGGTTTGAACACTATTCTTGCCGGTAACGGTAGTTTAGATGCGGCTCTCCTCAATGCTTCTTTAGCATGTCGAATATGTTCCTTCTTAACTCTAACCTCCATCACTACAGTACCCGGATAAACTCTTGCAGCGGTTCCCACCGGTTTTCCGAAAGCCTGCCTCATACCGTCTTGAAGCCTGTCAGCACCCGCGAAAGCCATCATTTTATTCTCCCTTAAAACATGATGGGGATATACTCTGACTTTTAAGAAGTAGTTATCTTCGCCAACATTTACCGATAAGTACTTGTTAGCCATTACACGTGCTGCTTCTAATGCGTTATGCCTTATCTGGCCAGCCTCGATCATTACGAGTTCTGCACGGTAATCATAGTCTCCATGTATATTCCCCATCTCAAACTTGACTATTTTAGGCTGTGGAACTCCAGGAATATATTCCTTCCTTGTATACGGTGGCCCACTGAAATGTGTATAACACCTTGCTGGTCTAAGCGGCATTCTAATACACCCCCTACTATAAGCACATAATACCTAAACCGTACCTCGGATAATTGGATTAAATAATCATATTTTAAAACTTATTCTATTAACGGAGACTAGTCTTTTACGAAGACTATGATCTTAGGGTATAATCCCCCATGTTTAACCGTTCTAGACTCAACTATCCTAAACCCTATTTTCTCTGCGAAACGAAATGCGAAGGAATATTCAGTAGTGATCATTGTCAATTTACTATTGCTAGAAAGAGCCTGATATGCTGAGGTAAGGAAGTCCCTGTACAGCCTACGAATCGTGTATGGATCGCCAAATCTTATACCATAAGGCGGATTTAATACTATATGGTCGAAACTAGTTCTCAACTCGTGGAGCCTCCTAGCATCCCATACACCGAACTTTACCTTATTGATAACTCCGGCTGCGATAGCATTATATCTCGCACCACGGATATGCTCGGGGTCCTTATCATAACAATAAATCTTCGCTTCTTCATGGATGAGTGCGGCTTCTATGGGTATAGTGCCCCCACCGCACATAGGATCAATAATAACGTCCTTGTCTCTCGTACCTGATAACCATAACATCGCGTAGGCTAAGGTGGGTTTTAAAGCCGCCGGGTGATCATATACTCTATACCCCCTCCTATGCATACTCCTAGACCCAGTCAATGATAAACCTATAACGAGTTCATCATCCCTCACATAAGCGTGGATAATTACTTCCGGAGTCCTAAGATTGACCCTAGGCTTAACCCCAGTCTTCCTATAAACCGCTTCAATGACAACGTCGCCGATAAACCTTGATATATCAATACTTGTAAAGTCGTGAATGCCGATTCTTTCAGTAGTTACCGCAAACGTATTAATAGGTGTAATATACCATGAAATCTTCTCAAGCTCCTCTACTAGTTTGCTACGAATAGCTAATACGTCATCCCACCTACGCCCGATCCTACCACTCCATAAGTAGAGGATTGCCCGATTAATACTTCTAAGCATATAGATCTTGGGAAAATACAACTTGTCAATACTGTGAAACACCCTACCACTCATTAATTCGTAGGATACCCTACCCCCTAATTCGGCTTCAATTTCTCTAGCAGATATATCCTCGATCCCCGGATTGACCGTGTATACAAGCCTATACATCAATTACTCACCGATGTCTCCATTATCCTCTACGGGAACAAATAAATAAAACACCTTATCAACGATAAGGAAATAATTGGGATGCGGGGGTGCCCGAGCCTGGTCCAAGGGGGCGGACTCAAGACTACCCATGGGGGAGATCCGCTGGCGTAGGCCATCGCGGGTTCAAATCCCGCCCCCCGCACTCTATGCACTCTCCTTGAAACACTTACATTTATAAACCGGGCTATTCCTTGATATGTGGAGGGTGTTATTATTGATCGAGACCTTAATACTATTAATCAACTACTATGTGCAATTACTAGCTATAATGAATCCCTTCTCGGCAATACCTACTTTCCTATCATTAACTGATAGTATTGACACTGAAACCAGGAGGTATATTCTGCGTAGAGCTCTTATCGCTATGTTATTTTTAGTATTTATTTTCACGTTAATCGGAGTATACATCCTATACGTTTTCAGCATATCTATAAATGCGTTAAGAGTGGGTGGAGGAATTCTTCTCTTATATATAGGCATTGACATGCTGGGCGGAATGCCCCGTGCTAAACGCGTTGAGATAAGTGACATTGCAGTAGTACCGATAGCTACTCCACTCATAATAGGACCGGGAACTATAACGACTATCCTGTTATTAACCACTACTAATCATTCAACAATTAACACACTCTTAGTCTTAACTGCAGGATTTGCATCAGTATTTACAACGTATACGCTATTATATTATTCGGAGAAAATAATACATGTCTTCAAACCAAGTGTGGTAAGAGGATTTGGGAGATTTATGAGCCTTATAATTGTATCTGTAGCTGTTGAAATGATCATGGATGGAGCTTGGGGATATATTACGGATAAACTGGGTTTTATTAAATAGGGTCTTTATGCAAGGTCACTAAACATGGTTTGAATAAAACAAGATACTGGTGTACAGAATGCATATTGAATCCACTATAAGAAAGGGGCTAGGAGAACTATTCAAGTTCTTCAAGGAAAGGGTTAAGGATATTGAGTGGAATAAAGACCTCTCAACAGTGGTATCAGAAATAATTATTGACAAAGAGAATAAGACGTTGGAACTTCTCCATAGGCCTCAAATGATTTTCGAGCTCGGAAAGGGTGCTTACAGAATAGAGTTTAAAACGAGTCTCGCGCTTCGAAAGAGATTGGAAAGCTATGCTGTTATCGTAGACCTTACGGGAAAAGAGAGAATTATTAAAACCGGCAGGGTTCCAGCCGAGCAGGCTTTATGGACTACAATCCTAGGTATAGACTCACTTAAATGTAATTGCCCAGATAATATCTTTAACACTATTAGAGCTCTCCGCGGATTAAAGGAGATCAGTAGAGAGCTAGCGAGGATAATAGACTACGCCGGAGTTTTTGATAAATACTCGATATGCAAACATACGCTATACGCTCTAGGACTCGGGATAGGGTTCCACGGGTTAAAAACCTATTCTAAACATATCGATGCCGTATGGGCACAGATCATTAGCCTAGGAGTATACTACTACACTACTAAAGGAAAAAAGCTTAGTAGGGAAGCAAGAGTATCCCTAAACAAGTATATACGGGGATTACTCGAAAAACACAACCTACTGAAGTAATAATTTAGTCGATGAGGCGTTGACGATGGTGCTAGAGGGTATAAGGAAGGCATTGGCAGGCTTCATCAAGGGCAGGGGGGATTATGAAAAAGCGGTAAAACAGTTTATCAAGGAACTACAGAAAGAGCTGATCAAGTCAGATGTAAACGTTAAACTGGTATTAGAATTAACAAAGAATATCCGCGAAAGAGCATTAAAAGAAGAACCACCGCCGGGTATTACGAGGCGTGAATGGTTCGTCCACATAGTCTATGAAGAACTCTCAAAACTATTCGGAGGAGAGAAGAAGCCACAGATCAAACCCCCTAAGAAGCCGTGGATCATAATGCTAGTAGGACTACAGGGCAGCGGTAAAACAACTACAGCAGGAAAACTAGCATATTATTATAAACTAGAAGGATACCGCGTCGGACTTGTAGCAGCTGATACGTTTAGACCAGCAGCCTACGAGCAGTTATTACAACTAGGTAAACTAGCCGGCGTCCCAGTCTACGGCGAACCAGGCAATAAGGATGCCGTAAAGATCGCTGTTAATGGGGCCAAGTACTTTCTCGAGAAAGGATTCGACATAATAATAATCGATACAGCTGGACGGCATCACCGCGAAGATGACTTGATCCGTGAAATGAAGGAGATCGCTGATAAGGTTAAGCCGGATGAAGTAATCCTCGTAATAGATGCCGCGATAGGCCAGCAAGCCTATAGTATTGCTAAGAAATTCCACGAAGCAACACCGATCGGTTCAATAATAGTAACAAAACTAGACGGCACGGCGAAAGGCGGTGGAGCACTAACAGCAGTAGCAGTAACTGGTGCACCGATAAAATTCATCGGCACTGGTGAAAAACTAGACGAGCTAGAACCATTCTACCCGCCGAGATTCGTCGGAAGGATACTTGGAATAGGCGATATTGAAGGATTAATAGAAAAGGTGCGCAGAGCAAAGATCGAGTTTACAGAGAAAGACCTCGAGGAAATGCTAAGCGGAAAGATCAATATGCGCCTAGTCTATAAACAACTAATAAGCCTAAGAAAAATGGGGCCATTAAGGAAAATACTACAAATGATCCCCGGCTTAGGCGTTAAGATACCCTTAGAAGTTGAAGCAGGTAAAGCTGAGGAGAGAATTAAGAAATGGCTTGCAATAATCAACTCGATGACCTATGAAGAACTTGATAAGCCGGAAATAATTGATCGTAGAAGGGTAAGGAGAATCGCCATAGGGGCAGGAGTACGCCCGGAAGATGTTAAAGAGCTTCTCAGACAGTATGAAGCTATGAAGAAGCTTATGAGGCAGCTCCGCAAAAGGAAGGACCTACTTGAAAAGATGAAGCTGGGAGTAAGAATATAGCCTTGAACACAACTGCTAGAAGAATAATCCTTACCCATATCGAAAACCCATGCCGTGAACTCAATTACGTTAAAAAGATCACGCTTTACTCCCTCCTCGTCAGCCACGGTATACGTGTTGATACAGCCCTCATAATCTCATCAAATAACCATACCGTGTACCTAGACGGATACACACAAAAATACCTCTACGCGCAGGATAAGAGCCTAAAAGGCTATCTATATAAGATCTTCTGTAAGGGAAAGACGTATCCTGGAGTAAGGTTGTATTCTAGGAACTATGAAAAATACCTTATTAATTATCAAAACGGTACCACAACGTTAATCATTAAGGGTAAACCGATCCTATCTAGACTCCCCTTAACAGATAATTATATAATTACGTATCTGAATACCCCGGCAATTAATAAAAACTATGACCATTTATTTATTGTAAACGCATACAATGAACTATCATTAATAAACATAGTACACTACTTGTTAGATACACAGCTTGGTGCATGGATCAGGAGGAAAGGGCGAATTGACTGGTTCGAACCAACAAGATAGAGGAATCGATCCCATAGCCAAATCTAGGGAAATACTGAAAAACTATCCTTTATGCGATCACTGCCTAGGACGTTTATTTGCTAAAATGGGGTTAGAACTGGGAAATGATGAACGCGGAAAAGCCATTAAAACGCTTCTATCAATGCATCTTCACGTAGATCATCGTAATGGGAATATTAGTAGAGAAGAATTAAAGAGATATGCTATAAATGCAGGTGATCCGATAACCAGACTTTACAGTAAAATCTATAATGAAGAAGTTAAAACTAACAAGTGCTACATCTGCGAAAATAAAATAAACAGACAATATTTTAACAAACACGCGGAGGAAATATACAAGATATTGAAAGAATACGATGCTTCAACTTTTCTAATAGGAGTATCACTACCACAAGACGTTTCTCTCCGAGAATTAGAAGTTGCAAGTAATTTAAACCTTGAAACCAGTGAGTCTATCAAAAACGAGATTAAAAGAGAAGTTGGCAAGATTATTAAAAACAAGTATGGATTAGAACCGGATTTTACATATCCGGACGTAGTCGTTGTGATAAATTATAGTAATGAAAGATATAATATCGTTGTGAACCCATTACTATTCCATGGTGTTTACTGGAAGCGCGGCAGAAATATCTCGCATACGGTATGGATCGGTAGGCGCGGTGTGAAGGAGTATCCTTATAGTATTGAGGAGTTCCTTAACGATAATTTGAACAAATTATTTAATTCCGAGAAAATAGTTCACCATGCGTCGGGTAGGGAAGACGTCGATGCAAGAATGCTTGGGACTGGTAGACCCCTTGTAGTCGAAATTAAAAAACCACGAAGAAGAAAGGTAACACTCGAAGAATTAAACAAGATATTACACAAACAGTTAATTGAAGTATGCCTAACAGGTAAATCTAGTCACTCGATAATAGAATATCTTAAGGGGGAGGGATCAAAGAAAATCAAGATATACAAACTATTATTCTACACGGAAAAACCCATAGAGGAATCTATAATTAAAAGAATTGAATTGGAATTTAAGAACAGGATTATTAATCAGAGGACGCCTACAAGGATCCTGCGTAGAAAAAAGGATTATCTTAGGAAAAGACGTGTATACGAGTTAAAAGTGAGAAAAATACATGATCAAGTGTACGAGGCTATAATCAAATGTGATGGCGGATTATACGTTAAGGAGCTAGTTCATTGTGATAATGGGAGAACAAGTCCTTGTTTCTCAGAAATACTGGGGGCTAGGGCGTACCCATTGGAACTAGATGTTATCGGGATAGAGATTGATGACTATATTAACGTCGAAAAATGCTATGAGTATACCTTAAAATCTTAAGAGTTAAATTATGAATGTACTATTCTTCGGGTAATTCTACTTCTACCAAGAAGGCGTCAACTGCTTCTTTAAGTTCTGACTCACACCATGATCCCAGCATTTTACTTATTTCATCCTTTATCCTGTTAATTACCTCTTCTCTACTAGTACCCTGTACCTGTGCGCCGCTCATAGGTTCTAGGGCTATATACCACGTATTTCCTTCTTCGTCTACTTCCTTATAGAGAATTACTCCGAGCCTGATTTTCTTTCCCATAACACCCACCTATGTTTAAAGTTAGTAGTATCTTACACACGAATATTTTTCAATAGAAAACCTTATTTAAACTGTATAGGAATTGTGATAACCACTTGAAGCGTGACGCTTAGCAGTATAAGGGATTTGTAGAGGGATTAACTAATGGTTAAAGCACCACGAGGATATCGACATAGGACTAGGAAAGTATTTAGGAAACACGTAAGAGAGAAAGGGGCTGTTCCACCACTAAGCTTGTTAATGATCGATTATAAGCCAGGCGATAAAGTATACATAAAGGTTAACCCAGCAATTCATCACGGAATGCCTCATAGAAGGTACCACGGCAAAACAGGCGTTATAGTTGGTAAGCGTGGGAAAGCGTATATAGTTAAGGTGAACCTGGGGGAGAAGGAGAAGACGCTATTCATAAGGCCAGAGCATTTAAGACCTGCAAAACAGTGAGGAGGGTAACCGTAATTGGCTGAAGAACTTGAAATAGAGGTTTTAAACGAAGAACACTTATCAAACTCTGAGGCATATAAGATCGTTAAAGACATCGTCAATAGGATTCAGAGACATGAAGGGAGCGTTCCGCTACTCCTTGTAAAAACCTTATCCTATTTATCGAAATTTGCAGAGAAGATCCCTCCCGAAAAGGCGATATCACTGAGGAAAGCCCTTAGGAAATATGGATTAAAGGAAGAGACAATTGTAATGATCATAAATGTATGTCCGAAAACACTTGATGAACTCCGAACTCTCCTCGAAATAGAGGAAAAAGTAATCGATACAGAGACAGCCTCAGAGATCCTCGAACTAGTTAAAACCTACTGTCACTCGGATGAAGCCCCTACTAATAAATAATATGAATAACAAATTCTAACTTAAAAATAAACCAAGAATAATCCTACATCATAACGATAAAATAATTCCTAAATATATAATTAGATCTTTAGTATGAGGACTCGAACTAATGATCGCTGGTGGAATTAATGTATAGT
>JALWZC010000013.1 GCA_027002875.1 Desulfurococcales archaeon | reverse complement strand
CAGCTAGGCTAGCGCCAACATTAGCATCACAAATAGTTTTCTCACTAGATACGTGGCCGTTGATAAGAGATACAGAAGCAGTATTGAGGGAAGGTGTTAACATATATAATGGGAGGAGTCTGAGCGGGTATCATAATCATTGGCCTGGCATTATATTATTTGTATCAGTACTTTCACAGTTAACAGGTATCGATCCAGAGGCGCTATATGCGTTACCTATGACAGTCATACTATCATTTACACTCGTAGTTACCATCCTAGTATTCATTAAAAACAACAAAATAACTCCATGGATTAAGATATTAATGATCATGTCAATGCTATCATTTCCGCCGCTCCTGATATTTACTAGTGCTCCGCTCAAAGAAGTATATTCACTTCCATTATTCCTACTAATTCTAAGCTATGTCCTTAACCATGAAAATCAGGGGAGGTATGAACTTGTAATTCTTATAGTAATGTTTCTAGGCATGGTGATTTCGCATAATTTATCACCATATGTTCTTATAGGATCTTTGCTAACCTTGCTGTTCTACTCTTACTCGAACTGGTTGAAGAAAGGCATGAATAAACCAGTTGTTAAAACCGAATTATTAGTATTTCTCGCTGCGGCAGTTGTTATTTATGCGTTATACAATATTGCTCAATATAATGCATTCGCTAGACTCGGCGCAGCCAGCATACTAACACCCAGTAGGATAACTATTTTCATCATTGTTTTTAGCTTATTCTACCTAACGCTTTTCCTAGTAAACATTGGTAGATTATTAAAAACACTAATAATAGTGTTCATAATATCACTAATAATATTATTAGCAATAACAGGTAATGTATCAAAAATAGTTCCAGGATTAAATTATCCGCTGAGTACAAGTGGTTTGCTTATAAGCATTACATTATTTATAGGATTATTAATAGCAGTTTCTCCGGGAGAAACTGATCAGAGAATAACTTATTCTTTCTCGATACTCTTCTTCATAACCTTTAATATTGTCTATATACTGTTGTTCGCCCCCCTATTATCCACGATCCTTCATAGATTTCTAAACTACTTAGCTATACCAATAACATTATCATCGATCTACTTGGCTAGAAAGACACTCACTATTCGGTCCCTACTATTTATATTTCTAGCATTATCCATCATAGCGTCAACAACATTAATTTACGAAACAGTAACAGATAAAACACCACTAACCTATCACTGGTACTACACACAACCAGAAGTAAATGGCCTAAAAGAAATAGAACACTATTCATCCGAAAACTATACAGTTGTAGGCGATGACAAGATAATCTATTATTTCACTGACATAAAGAGAACTAGTACTAGCGAATTAATAAGTTTTCTAGTCGATAATAAATTAAATAGTGGTGAAATACTCGTAATGTATAAAGACAATTACAAGTACGGCTTTATAATTAATACAAATATATACAAGATATACATTCATAACAAAACAGTACAAATACAAAAGATATACTCAAACAATAAACTCGAGGCATACACACAGTGAAAGAATCAATAATGCAATTGATAAACGTTGAGTACCAGAGGGGTCGAGACATTATATTGAAGAATATTAACCTAAACATAAAAACTGAAGAGATAATTCTAGTTAGAGGAAGAAGCGGGGTCGGTAAAACAACCCTCGCAAAGATTACTGCATTAATATTGAAGCCTACAAAGGGCAACATACTCTTCATGAATAAAAGCATCCTAGGATTACCCGATAGGGAAAGGAGTAGTATAAGGCTAAGCTACATAGGCTACATCGATCAGGAGTATAGACTGATTAATGAAATCACCGTTAAAGAAAACATCCTACTAGCAGCAGTGCTTAAAGGGGTTGATCGTGGCGAGGCTTTAAAGAAACTTTATGAATTATCGGAGAAGATAGGGATAAAGGGTCTACTAGACAAATATCCCGGCGAGCTAAGTGGTGGTCAGCGGCAGAGAGCTGTTATCTTGAGGGCTTTAATAAAAGACCCCATTCTTATCATTGCTGATGAACCATATTCAAGCCTTGACGATGAAACAATTAGGATTGTGGAAGAGTTGTTTAGGGAATATATCAATAGCACAGGATCAGGTGTTTTAATTACAACTACTGACCTATTAGGAAAGTATAGTGTCGATAAAGAATTCTTACTAGAAAAAGGTACTTTAAGAAGTATGTAGTCTAAGCTGTTTCCATAAAGTCCGGAAATACTTTTGAAGAATTGAAAGGTTCACTTTATGATTCGAATATCTATATTCCTCGTACAGCGTGATCATGCTCCAGAGAACCCTCCTAGCTTCAAGGCTTAACTCATTACTCACCCTACTATAGTATTCTCTAAGAGTCTCCCATGGATGTATACGTGTTTTTAAAAGCATCTCGAGGCGGGGTAGCAGTTCCTCGACTAGCTTCTTGCTTTTAACTATAGGAGTTATAGTTTCAATATAGAGTTTCAATAGTAATAACCTGTTCTTATCGCTAACGATCAATAGTAGATAGGATAATCACCCGGCTA
>JALWZC010000012.1:1686-28069 GCA_027002875.1 Desulfurococcales archaeon | reverse complement strand
CCCCACCCCCTGCGTCTACGGCCGTATCCTCCGCCCCAGCCTTGAGCGTATAAGTTGTTTCTCCACATCTTCTATCACCGTTTAAACGTGTTATTTCCCATGTTTCATGGTATGGTTCCCAGCGTATTTATGTGTTATTGCACAATAATCCTATATAAAGAATTAACTTTATATGGAATACTGTCTATCACCCGAGATATGATAGGAGAAACACCAGCTAGTGATGCGGTATGAATAGGAGGGAATTAGTTATTACAAGCATTTATATCGTAGCAGTATACGCGGCTACGATCATACTTCAAATATACCAGCCAGCTACCGGTGGATACTTCAACTTGGGCGAAGCAGTAATATATATTGCCGCAATACTTCACGGCCCACTCGTAGCCGGGATTGCTGGTGGTGTAGGGGCCTCTCTGGCTGACCTATCAACTGGGTACTCGATCTTTGCACCAGCAACGCTGGTCATAAAGTTTACGGAGGGCTACGTGGCCGGATACCTAGTGTCGAGGTATAAGGGATTATTCACGAGGCATAGGGAGTTGCTAGCCGGGCTTGTCGGCGGCCTGTACACGGCTCTACTAGTATTCTTCGCTGTAGTCTACTGGTCCGGAACAATATTCATCGGGCCCGAACAGGTATTATCCCAACCCTTCCCATCTATGAGCGTTAACATACCGTTGATCGCCTGGATCATAGTAGCGGTAGTCCTTGGATCACTGTTTACATGGGTCCTGGCTAGGAAATACGCTACCAGTTGGGAGCCAGTAGCACTACTATTAGCGGGACTAGTAATGGTTACCGGGTACTTCTTATACGAGTACTTTATCAGCAACCCATTAACGGGCAGGCCTAGTTTTGAAGCAGTATTCGAAGTACCAGTAAATATTGGGCAGGCATTAATAGGGACAATATTAGCAGTACCGATAGCTGGATGGCTTAGGAGGGCTGGCTATAGTAGTGTCTAGTAGTAATGAACCATTAATTAAAGTTGATATTATAAAAGCGGGGTACCCTAATGGTTTCAGTATAAGCAATATAAAGCTCGAACTAGGCCCGGGGCAGTTACTAGTTGTAACAGGTCCATCGGGAAGCGGTAAGACAACCCTAGTAAAAACGATTAGTGGATTATTAAAACTAGATAACGGCTACATAGACGGGAAAATCTCGATCGCCGGTAAAGACCCCTATAAGGAGGATTCGAGAATACTCTACGGATTGATCGGCTATATACCTCAGGAGCCGTGGTATGGTATAATAGGGTATACCGTGGGTTCGGAGTACTGTCTAGCACTAAGCCAGGCAGGAGTTAAATGCTTAGAGGAAAACCTTGACGAATACGGGCTTGGGGAATTATTAGACCATGTAACCTACGGTTTAAGCGCTGGCCAGTATCAGAGACTACTATGGGCTACAAGCATTGACCGCGGAGTGAAAGCCCTATTAATCGATGAGCCGCTAGTCTATATAGACAAATATTCTAAAAACAAGTTTATCAATACGGTTAGAGAACACTTGGAAAAAGGTGGTTCCGCGATAGTAATCGATCACGAACCACTGGCTTGGAGCAGTTTAGAACCAAAACTAATGATCATGAGCAGAGGTGTAATCGAATACCTGGGCCCGTTTAAGAGAGAATTAATACCGGAGCCGGGTATTCCGGTGAAAAAGGCTAGTATATATGATGAAACCATATTGGAGGCTAGAAGAATATCCTATCATTACCCGGCCTCCCGGTTTATTATAAGAGGAGCTAGCCTAACGCTTCGCCGAGGAGAGATCATAGGGTTAACGGGGCCCAATGGATCGGGTAAGACAACGCTTCTGAAAATACTGGCTGGACTATTAAAGCCCGATAAAGGGGTGGTTGTTAGGAATGGTAGAACACTATATATCCCCGAAGAACCACTCCTCTACTATACTCATCCAACCCCCCGAGAAGAACTCGAGAACTCTACGAGCGATAAGGAATTAGTAAGGGAGGTAGTCGAGCTATTCGGGATCGGTGATCTTCTGGATGAGCCGCTGGCGAAGCTTAGTAGTGGTGAGAGGAGGAGGGTTGCAGTAGCCTCCGCGATCCTTAGGAAAACCGATGTACTGCTGTTAGATGAGCCCTCGGCCGGCCTGGATCCATATAGTTTATCCGTATTGGCTGAGACGCTAGTGGAGGCCTCAAGTAGGGGCGTGGGGATAGTTGTAGCTACTCATGATCCTAGGCTGATGGGTCTTTTCGATAAAGTATATGTTATAGATGGTGGTGTGTTGAAACGGGTATTATCGGGGCATTAGTAGATTTAGTGTATAGGGCTCTTTTCCTAAAAGGCGAGGGCTCGATTAGATCGGTTTATTCAACGGCTAAATTAACGTACACAGTAATAATAGTATTATCGATTATTATAGGCCGGGATAAAGCGTTGTTAATCCTTCTACTAGCTCATGTGTTAATGGGTGCGTTGTTTATTGGTCGTGAATGGGCTTCTGCATCAATAATTCTTTCCAGTATACCTGCAGGATGGTATGCTTTAACAGCTTATACTGTATCACTTCTCGGAATACCCCCCTATGTATCCTTGGTGGATGCATTAATGATCTATGCTCGCGTATTATCCTACTCGATAACGATATTATTCATAGCATACATGGTTAGCCCTGTGAGACTAGCTAATATATTGATAAAGATGGGAAAGCCCGGATCGTCTATAATGCCCTTATTGACGTGGAGACTTATGCCTCTGGGTTTAAAGTTTATGAGGGAGTCGATGATGATTGGGAGTCTTAAAGGAGAACCAGCCTCTAAGAGGCTTGCACCAGCTCTTGCAGCTTTACTCGAGGCTGGAGGTAAGACTCTGCATGCTAATTATCATAGGCTTGGATCACCCCCTATCCATGCGCTCCCGGTTCGAAACAATGTAAAGTATACGGTTGTAATACTGTCGGTGGGTGCTGCCGTGTTGATAATACAGTTAGTATTTTAGGATTCTATTCAACCATCTCCTTCTTCATGAGCTCCCTACCCGGTAGTACTCCCAGTGCACCGATGAAGTGTATCGAGGCGAAGAAGGTAAAGACTACCTGCCATGTTCCAAGGAAGGGTACTATGTAGGGCCCCAGTATGCCTCCCAGCCTTCCGATTGTTGAAGCCCATGCTGTACCGGCTACACGTATACTGGTCGGGTATTGTTCCGGCGTATACGTGTATAGAGCGGCCCAGCTGCCTAGGTCGAAGAAGGCGAGGGTTATTCCGAGTAGTAGGAATAGTGGGACGGTGTTAGCTGTTGCTAGGAAGAATGCGGATACTCCTGTTAATACCATGTAGATTCCAAGGGTTTTCTTATGTCCTATGACATCTACTAGGTAGGCTGCACTATAGTATCCGGGTATTTGGGCTAGGGTTATTATCACTAGGTATTCAAGCCTGTGCTTGGCTAGGTAGGCTGCAAGGCTGGAGAAGCCTATTTCTGATCCGTGCGTTGCTAGTAGGCACGGGAACCATATGAATAACCCGTAGTAGCCCATTGTGATCGTGAACCATACCAGCCATAAGCCGAAGGTAACCGGTAGTAAATCCCCGCTGAATAACTCTTTAACCCTGCTAATCCATGGAGCCCCCCTACCCTTAACGACTGGTAGCGGGACATGGTATTTCTCGACGAGGCGCTTGGCCTCCTCTTCTTGACCTTTGAGTAATAAGTATCTGGGGCTCTCCGGGAGTACTATTACGGGGAGTACTAGTAGGAAAGCTATAATAGCTATGAGTAAACCGTAAGCCATGTATCCCATGCTTTTAAGGCAGAAATAAGCCGTTAGGACCGGTATTAGCCAGCCATAAGCCCAGCTACTCTCCAATAAGCTTATACGCCTACCACGGTTAACTGGCCAGCTATACTCTGAGACTAGGCTTGCTATGACTGGTAGTATTCCGCCGAGGCCGAAGCCGGTAATGGTCCTCCAAGCAGAGAACCAGTAGGGATCCTTTAGTAATACAGCGATAATACCGGCTACTCCATGCGTTAACCCGAATAATATTGCTGACTTCTTCCTACCAATAACGTCTCCTAGAAAACCACTAGTCAAGGCGCCGATAAACATTCCGATAAGACTACTAGAAGCCAGCAGCCCTTTTAATCCGGGACTAGTAATTCCAAAGTCGCTGATCAAACCATTAACTATGAAGCCAACACTGCCCAGACTAGCCGCTACGCTCATCCATACAAGCATTGAATAGCCGAGAACCTGATCGAATAGTTTAGGGTTGCTTCGGCCAGCCACCGCTTCTTCACCACCCTCAACTATACGGGCTCAGCAGTGTTCGGGACCATCCACATCCAGAATATATAAATCATAATAGTGATTAATAACATTGTGATACAGCCATGACGAAAGACGATATATGTCTCAATGGTATAGGTTTGGATGAAGCTATTAGGCTAGCGGTAGGCTCCGTGTTAATGGGCTGCGGTTATAGCTTATCCGGTTGTGATCCGGTTATCGAAGTAGGGAGCAGGTTATACAGGTTAGGTGTTAATGATCTAGTAGTAGAGGTTGTTGATGGAAGGGATACTGTTAGAGGAGTATCGCTTAATAACGCTCTCGGTAAGGCGTATATTCACCGGTTAAAGGATGGGGGTAAAACGTTGTCAGCGTACATGACCGATAAACCAGTAGATCCATTAGTGTTTATAGGCGGGTTATACTGTCTACTTAGTAGAGGGATGGAGCTCCTTAAAGCTTTCAATAAAGTCATGGATACGTTATCTATAGATCCAAGGATACCCTTCAAGAAGATACTACTCCTCCTTGATGAATACGAGTATTTTAAGAGGCTCGTGGAAGCTTCTCATAGATTAAGGGATCACGCCGAGATCATTGCTAAGCTTTTAGGGGAAACAATTATTCTGGGGTGTAGGCCTAGCGATGAATCTCTTATATTATTTAAAATAATAATAGCCGACCATAACCTCGCGATATATAGTCCACCGATCATATCAAGCGTGAAGCTCTACACGGAGTTCGGGGAAGAAGCATGTAGGAATAGATGCTTTATTTGTTCGAGAATGGCTAGGGAAGAGTCAACAAAACGGTTGGGGATCGAAACGGTTAATATCGGTGATTATAAATGCCTCCTCGGCGATGATCCGGTTAGGTTATTAATACTGCTGAAAAGAAGTTTTATTCTTCATCATAACCATTATACTTCTTGAGGAACTCAATAATCTTCTCCAGTGTTTCCCTGTGGATTCCGTGTTCTACGTAACATGCATCTATCTCTGCGATCTCTTTTGGAACACCGAGTTTCTGCAGGAACCTGCTAATAATCCTATGTCGCTGATAGATTTGTTGCGCGATCTTTAATCCTTTCTCCGTAAGCCTAATCCTACCCCCCTTACGATACTCTATGTATCCTTCGCTATCGAGCTTTCTTAGATATTCGAGCACACTACTCGGCTTAACCATTAATCTACGGGCTAAGGCTCTAACCCCTGGTTTCTCACCGTTGAGTATCATAACATATATTGCTTCCAAGTAATCCTCCATTCTAGGCGTCGTCTTCCCCCTATTCAAAACTGCGGCCTTCCCCGCTGAGCTTGTCCCTACTGCTTAGCCTTCATCTTTTTTAGTTTTTCAGCTGCTTGTTTAACGACTAGGATCATCTGATCCGGTGGAAGGTAGCCGTTAAGCCTCTCAACCGGTTCAACACCGTACTCCGCTTGTTTATCCGGATCGTTGAATACTATGTCCGGAACATATGCTACCCCATACATGTCGGCTTCAAGGGGTAGCTCAACCGCTTCAATCGTCTCTACCAGTAAGTTATCATTGATTAAAGCCATTTGGTTAAAGGCATCTACTACGAGTGGGCAGTAGGGACATTCAGGGGTTACAAATATCTTGACGTGGAGGGGGGTGTCAATAGTTTTAACCTGTTCAACGACTTCTTTGGGTAGTGATAGCTCTCCAGTAGCAATGTATTTATGTATATAGATGAAGGGGGCGAACTCCTGCCCACTTGGGAGCCCATAATACCTAATATTCCTCTTAGGAGTATCATAGATAAAGGCGGGAACGTATCTCGGGATAAGCTTCTTCGCTTCCTCACTATTCTTATCAATGATTTTAAACTCCAGTTTACCATTAGAAACCCTCATCAATTCCCGGGCTAGAGCCTTTGCTTCACTACAAGTTGGGCAGCCTTCAACGTGATGGTGGTGATGGGGGTGGAACTCTGTTAATTCTTCTTCTCCATGATGGTGGTGTTCATGGTGGTGTTCCTCGGGCGGGTCTTCCGGTGGATCATCTTTATCCTCGACTACTAGATAGTCTACTAGCTTCCTAGGGAAACTGTTGAAGATCTCTCTGAGGGCCTGCTCTGTTTCAGGGTCGAATAATCCTTCTTGTTGACTCATAATAGTACACCACTCCATTAATGAGTGTTAGAGACTCCTAACGCTCGTCTATTGATACTCCCACTAAGCCTAATAAAAACTTCTATTAATTCAGTGGGACAGCCCGCCCAATATTTAAGCAGTAATATACATATAGATTAATGATCAGGTGTAAGTATTGCCGGCTAAAAGATTAACGACAAAAATACTAGAATTCTTCAAGGAGAACCCGGGCTCCGGTATTAAGGATTTATCCCAGTACTTGTCAATATCTCTCGGTATAGCTAGATCAATAGTTTATAGGCTGAAGAATAACGGGTTCCTAGCAAAAGCAGGCTCGGGCTACATATTAACCAGTAAGGGAGAGTGGCTACTGGAGCGTATGCTCGAAGAAGATACACATAAACAGCCTAAAAGAAAAAAGGAGACGATGATACCGAGGGAAAGCCTGGAAACTATGAATACAGGAGTAGAAACCGGGAAAACAAACCTAAACCAACACGTTACAGAACCCCTTAAAGCCGATTCATCGAGAAGTATCCGGGTAGAGGCTGGTAATGACACTTTAAGGGAGGTAATAGCCAGGATCGAATACCTGGAGGAAAAGGTTAAAAAGCTAGAGGAAAGCTTGGAATCGATCACTAGGGAGTTAAGGAAGTTGAAGGCTGAAACGCCAATAGTAAAACCCGCTCCTAAGAGAAAAATTGAGGAGAAGAAAATACTACCACAGAAGATCATTTATATGAATGAAGCTCGAAGCATTCTCGGTTCATTATTCGATAAACTAGTCTACCAGGGCAAGATAGTCGTTATTGGAGGACTCGTAGTAGACAAGGCTTTCTACGACGAGTTTATCTCGAAGTTCCCGTTAACTATAAAGGAAGCGGAGAAACTTTCCCCAATGGAGAAGAGGCTACTCGAAGAAATGAAGCGAGAGGCTAAGGTCATACTGAGAGCTGGTAAGAGGTATGAAGTCATCGAGCATTAAGCGTTTGAGATTAGCTACTCGAAGAGATGTAGAGCGCAGGCTACACGAGATCTACTGGTTGATGAAGCAGAGCTACACCAATATAATAGTTGAGGGAGAAAAGATCCTAAACCCCTTCAACCTATACACTACACAGGAATACCTCGAATCCGACAAGCTAGGACTAGTCTTGAGGAAGACACTGCTACACGGATACAGTGTCCCCATAATCGTTGTCAGGGGTAGACTGGGTCGTTTATACATTGTAGATGGCCATCATCGGGCTAAGACGGCTACATGGCTTAGATCAATGATCAAAGCATACGTGCTAAACATACCCGGATATCATAAACCTTGGGCAAAGCCTATTACCGCGATAAAAACAATTAACCCACCCATAACAATCGACGACCCGGTCCTGAAAACCTGGAGGCATATGGTGAATATTATAGGCTTTATAGAGCAAAGCCATGGTAAGACTCCGAGACTATGGGTTGAGAAAATAAAGATGACAAGACTCCTTGCAACACAGCCGCTACTAGAACACGATATCCCGGAGAAAATCATTGATGAACCCATACTCGTATACTTTATCAGTAATGAATACTACATAATCGACGGACACACTAGAGCTTGTTTAAAACTACTAGGTGGCTGGGAAGACATTAAATCAGTGGTATTTACAATAGGTGAGCCGATAGGTATTATAGAGACTGCAAAACTGATCGGCAAGCCGAGGATAAGTATTGACTACTGCCGGAAACCCCTCCGCTTATCAATATAGAAGGCTAGTAGAGTTGTAGGTATACTTATACTAAAGGCTAATATTAGAAATACTGATTCCGTCCTCGTAGTCTCGAGTACGTGTAATGGATTAGAAGAGCTTGAAGCTGTGAGTACCCACTTATACTCTCCCGTCATTTTTCCATCTTTTATCCAGGCTTCTATAGATGATTCAACTAATACACCAGTACCCGGATCGAATTTAAACCTTCTATCTTCTAGGATAGAAATATTCGTTCCAGTACTGAATACAATTCTCTGCCTATATACCGGATCTATGCTTAGGAAACCTGGATCAATATAGTATGGTAATCCGCCGTGTAGTATGAAGGACTTATATCTCGGGTAAGGTATTTCATTTTTGGAATAGTTTCCCCTTTTATAAACTCTTTTAACCTCCTCGTTAAGGAGGCTTAATATATAGTTTCTAGCATTAGGGTCCCTGAAACCTCTTAAACTGTATTTACTATAGTGTGTTTTAACGATAACAATGTCTTTATAAAAGATATACTCAGCTACAAGGCTACCATGGATCTCTCCATTCAATATAGTGTTTCCAACCATGTAATTACGAAACATTATCTCCGAATCATAAGTTACAAGCTGCTCCTGTCTACTACTCCCTTCGTAGCCTTGTAGAACCGTTATTGACACTATGATTAATACCGTTAATAATATGATGTATATAGTCTTCTTCATATTAACTATTGACTTCAACCCTCCTCCCGGACGTAAATATGCCTATTTCCGGCAGTATAATAAGTTCAGTATTATCTATAACAGTATCGTCTTCATCGACTAGTTTTAACTTCCTCAACTCGTCTTTTAACTCGTAGGATTTGTACGGTAGCTTAACGTTTTTCTCATCAGCTACGTTATAGATCCTCTTAATTACGTCGTCTGCATCCTCACCACTATATACCCTGATTTTTATCGCTTTGCGGAAAGCGTTTACGTGCTTAATAGTTTCCTTAGCCTGTACGACTTTATCCCTCGCCCTTTGCAGCGTTGCGTAGACATTACTCCTACTCCTATTAAGGATGAGGGCTATTTCATTAGGCTTCCTTTCCTCAACGTAGTACATGTACATTACGAGTACTTCCTCTACCGTTAGAAAGTTATCTTTAATCTTAGACCTAGAGAAACGTTCTAGTAACTCTTTTTTATCGCTATCTTCCGTGTTTACTAGTTTATAGATTAATTGTATTATGTCAATCTTCAAGTTATACCGCTCCAAGGATGCAAAACTTATTCGATTAATAATATAGGTTTGTCAGACATAAAATACTTTACTTTTTTAAAATCCGTGATACAGTGTCCACGCAGTATTGATACTTTATAACGGGGTTATGGCGTGAAGCGTTAACCCGTAGACTCCATTTCTTCGTACCCGGGTTTTATAACCGGTGCATATTTCTCCGGGTGTTTCACTCCATCAGGGCATCCCTTACCATGTCTTATCGGCTCCTTAATCCTGCTCAGTAATACTATCCTGCTCGGCACGCTTTCCGATAAGTACATGTATCCCGTGAGATCGGCTAGTTTACGCGCGATCACCCTGATCTCTTCGTGTTTAGGCATGTTCGCCGGGGCAAGTCTTCCACGGCTATAGCCTACGTACATGTAGGCTTTTACTTCTACATAGGTTGGATTACCCTTCTCGATAAGCTTTGCAAACCCCTTCAACGCTTCATCGCTGTCATTGAATCCTTTAACAATGGTTATCCTGTATACTGTTGGAGACTTAAAGCTCGGGAAGAGCTCGATAGTCTGCATTATGAGCTCCCAAGCCCTTGGAACAATGGGACGGTTGAAATACATGAATTTCTCGCGGTTCCAAGACTCTAAGCTTAGATATAACTGGCTAGGCTCTTCCTCTAGGCTACCGAGTATATCTGGGCGGACGCCGTGGGTTACTAGGAAAGTAGTCATACCCCGCCGGTGGTATTCATGTATTAGTTCCCCGAGCCGAGGGTATAGGGTTGGTTCACCGGTTAGGCTGATAGCTACGTGCTTAGGATTCATGGCTTCCTCGAACATTTTCGGGTCTACTCTTGGATTACCCTTATAACCAGCAATGATCTGCCTCTGGACCCTGATACTCTCCTCAGCTAAGACTTCCGGGTCATCTATAACGGGGGGCCTAGTCTCATCCCAATGCATACCGATATCCTCAGGCTGTATCCTCCAGCAATGCCTGCAGCGTAGCCAGCACCATGCAGCTGTTGGACTCATCTGTATGCATCGGTGGCTCTCGATACCATACCAGAGACACTTGTAGCAAAACCTCCTATTTACTAGTGCTTCCCGGGTCCAATGACACCTCTTAACAACTCCTACAAGACCTATGAAGTGGTAGCCCTGCTTTTTCAGAGACTCATAGATTACCCTATATGCCGGGCTACTATTCCAGAACTCTTCCCTCTTCCTAGCAATTTCTTTGAAGTCGATCCTTCTAAGCATTCCAGCACACCCACTTCTTCATCATGAAATACTTCATTACCCCTAATAAAACCGGCTAATTTAAAGTAGGGCTTTATAGTTAATGCTTATAACGAGTGTTTCGTGTCGTGGATTAATTGAGGGGTGTGTTTGACGCACACGATCAGGTATAAGCCGTTACCGTTTAAGACAAACCCGGCACCTGGTAGGGTTCCTGGATATATTCCACAGAAGGCTACAACTACTACTCCACACTCTAACTATAGTATTCCATATCAACCGCCTGGAGAGATGGGGAATCCGTGGTATCTACCATTAGTATTCATAAGTTTAACGGTTATCGCATTAATAATAATACTCTACTCATACTACAAATCCCAGCCGGTCAAGCCTCCAATAGTGAACATCGTCACGGGTAGGATAAACAAGGAGATCACCCCTAGGATAAAATATTCTTATTCGGGGGTGAAGCTAGTTCTTAGAAGGATCTATTTATTGTTAAGGGAAAGGGTTAACTGCTACTATTGTACTCCGAGGGAAATATATAGTAGGGATAGGAGGAGGGAAGTAGGGTTATTCGCGAGGATATATGAAGAAGTAGTGTATGGCTCAAAGACTTTGAGCGGGATTGAGAGGATTATTAAGAGGTTAAAGGTGTTATTAGCCAATGAATAAGCCGTTAACACTAACCCTACTAGCCTTAATCATACTGCTACTAGTATACTCTACGAGTGGTAGAGTAGAGCTTAGCGGAACCCCGCTCCCAGACTCCCCATCAATATATAACTACTATAATGGAGGAGTATCACTATACTTCAACGATAAATCGCTTAAGAACGGGTTATCAGTCATATACAGCCTCGACGAAATAACTCGTTACAACCCCGGAAATCACGTATTATTCGTCATTGGCCCTGATAAAAAGATCACTCTAAGCGGTAGGGTCAAGGAATGGGTTAGTAGGGGAGGTCTACTCGTTATAATGGATGAAACACATAACACTCTACCGCTTATAAAATTATTCAATATGGAATACGGTAAGTATCATTACTTGGTAGTTCTAGGCAACTGCAGTATAAATAATAAAAACTACAGGGTTTTATTCAACGTTTATCAATCCATAAATACGAGTGTAGTGCAAAACGCGAAGCCCGTATGTAGGGTTAGAAACGAAACAGTAGCGGTTTACATAAAACAGGGTAGTGGAGGAGTATTCGTCATAGGCGATTCGAGCCTAGTTATAAATGAGATATACGTTAAACACCAGAATATTGAGAACAATACCGGCTTTATAGATAGTATAATTGATGATCGTTCAATAATAGTGTATGAGGGGGATCGAAACTATACTTTGGGGGCAAGGTTTGAAGCTGGAAGAGTAATAACCGGCTTAGTATCATGGATAAGTGATACGGCTGGATCAGCACTCAATGGGACAATGATCGAGGTAGCCGGTAAGACTTCCCTATTAGTATTAATAGCAACGATAGGAGTAATACTAGTCTACGGGCCCCCGTCAAATCCGTACGGGATGCTAAAGGGGAAGGGTAGAAGCTTGGAGCCGTGATCCGGTATGGATGAGAGGATCAGTAGGGAGGAACTTTCAAAGTTTAAGGGATTAATTGGAAGAGTTATAGAGACAGTTAATAGGAAGATTATCGGGAAGAAGAGAGAACTAGAATTAATACTTGCAACACTGTTCTCCGAAGGACATGTACTACTCGAGGGCGTTCCCGGTGTAGCTAAGACGCTGATGGCTAGAACGATTTCAAAAACCCTGGGATTAGAGTTTAAACGAGTACAGGCTACGCCGGATATGCTGCCATCCGATATTATCGGCGTCCAAATATTTGATCCTCGTAATAACGCGTTCTTATTCAAGAAAGGCCCGGTTTTCACGAATATCCTATTCGTCGACGAGATAAACCGTGCCCCGCCAAAAACTCAGGCCGCACTCCTCGAGGCTATGCAGGAGAGGCAGGTTACCGTTGAAGGGGTAACCTATAACCTCCCAAGGCCCTTCCTAGTAATTGCTACGATGAACCCCGTCGAGGTTGAGGGGACCTTCCCTTTATCAGAGGCGCAGGTGGATAGGTTTTTGTCGAAGATTATAATCGGTTATCCGAGTATTGAAGAGACAGTGGAGATCCTTGATCGATATGATGAAATAGTTGATTTATCGGATGTAAAACCAGTAATGACTAGGGACGATATAATAGAAATGATCAACTCCGCTAGGAGGGTCTACGTAGACGTTAATATTAAGAAATATATAGCGGCTATAGTTGAAGCAACGCGCAGGCATCCAATGGTTAAGCTTGGAGCCTCCCCGCGTGGAGCAATAGCAATCTACTTACTATCTAGGTCTCTAGCATTAATGGATGGTAGAGACTACGTTATCCCGGATGATGTGAAGAAAGCTGTTTATCCAGCCCTAATACACCGGATTATATTGAAGAGTGAAGCAAGGATCTCGGGCGTAACCGTTACAAGCATTATTCAGGGTATCCTGGAGAAGGTTGAAGTTCCTTGAAGATAACGATTGCCGGATATACGCATGTAATCATAGCAATACTATTATTAACATACTCGATCGCAGTAAAGGATACGATCGGGCTCGGATTATCTCTATCACTCATACTCCTACTATACTATAGTTATCACCAGCTCCGCGCAGTAGTGGGTGATGCAGAGAGGATCAGTATTGAGAGGAGTGTGGGTAGGAGGGTTTATACAGAACTCGAAAAAGCAGATCTCAGACTTACAATCATAAACAAATCTAAGAGGGGCTTTCCAAGAATAGTTTTAATCGACGAACTACCAAAATACCTGCTCCTAACAGAGGGGAAACCAGTATTTACAATAAGCCTGAAGCCTGGATCTATAACGAATCTAATATATGAAGCAGCCGTAACAGCTCCTGGTAAGCATGAACTGGGTAGAATCCACTTATTACTAAGTGATCTACTCGGCTACTTCTATGAAACTATTACGTTGAACGTGCCGGAGTCCTTTACAGCCCTACCCCTACAAACCCCCTCGGAAGCAATGGTAAAATCGATGAATAGGATTATCGGAGTATATGTTAAGGGGAAATCTACTACGGGACTATATGATCTAGCCTCTTTCAGAGAGTATAATCCAGGAGATGATATTAGGAGGATAGTATGGAAATACTACGCGAAAACGAGGAGGTTGATCGTCAGGGTAGACTATGGAGAAACTAGGCCTAGGATACTGTTACTAATAGATGTTAGGAGAGAGGACTGGGAGATAGGCGAACCACCTAATACTTTAGCCCAGATACAGTTGAGGCAGGCTAGGTCAATACTCGAATACTTGTTGAAGACTAGTGGTAGGATTGATGTTGCGATGTGTACTGGAGATGTTCCCAAGATTAGGCTTGACGTAACTGGTGACCCCGTTGAGGTACTATATGATTTCCTATCAGTAACACCAGCTGGTGCTGGTTGTAACTCTCCCCTAGGTATATATGGTAAAATACCGGACTATACTGGGAGAAGCCCGGACGAGTACGATGCTGTAATACTCGTCACGAATCCCTTAACGATTAAGAGAGAGGGAGTCGGCTCGATCAATAATCTCATAAAGAGTTATCCCGGTAAACTGGTACTAATAATCCCTAACTATAACTACCTCCAATACTTCGAAGTAGAGGCTGAGTTTAAAAAGATCCTATGGGAGACTGCAAGGCTTATAGAGAAGGGTGGTAGGGGGATCATTGTACCGGAAGAATCGATGATATACATGGGTGCTCTAGAATGATAACGCTATTTGAAGCATTGATACTGTCGATTACGGCTTCTATAATAATTATTGACTATACTACTGGGCGGGAATATGCTCCAACCATGATACTAATAGGATCCATTGCATCAGTGCTTTACCACGACTATATCCTGCTAATAATCTTATCAATAATGCCCCCCGTTTATAGGATGTTGTTGTTATTAATGGATAGGACTTATGTAAAATCGGGCGGTCTGCGCTACCTAGGATCGTATACGGCTGTTATAATTTTCTTGTTATCAATGGGCTTCATCCTAGGAGAATACTATGAGAAAGGCAGCTTACCAGGCTTAGATCCTTGGACTTCCGGCTTCATCGTCCTAGCTATATTCTATACGGGTTTAATACCCGTATTTACCGCGAGGATTAAAGACGTCGTATTCGCTGAAAAACTCCTATACCCGAATACTAGTAGGGTTCTAGGATTCAGTTTGCTACTATACTATATACTAGTAACTTATACAGTATTCCTATGCTTGCAAGCCTATGGTGTTTCGAGTTTATCGCTGAGCATTCTATTACTAATCCAGTACTGGGCTTGGAGGAAGCTCTATGCTTGGACCCGGTATTTAGTATTACTATTATACCCCTCAACACTACTAGTAATCCTCATAGTTTACTGGTGAAGACATGTGGTGGATCCCGGTATTAAACGGGAATGTGCTCGAAAAGTTTTTGTGTTAATAACGCTATTGCTGGTTTCAGCGATAGTATTCCTAGGCTTATCCCTCTACATGCTATACATTAATAAAACCCTTCAATCCCTTTTATCACTAGTTATCGGAATAGTATTGTTGAGTAGTGGATTAGCCGTACTAAGGGATTCCGGCATTATTTCATAGTTTTACGGTGTTTGTCCAACTAGTTTATTTGACAAAAAATTTTATAATATGGAGGCATAATATAAGTCCTGTTAGGGTGCGTGATATGTCTCATTATGCAAAGTTATCGTTCACCATTATAACAATCATTGTCCTAGCGATAGTAATAATGGGTAACACAACGGTACAGTCACGTTATAGCGTATCTTATAGCGATCCCGCTGAGCCAACAAGGCAGCTCTACGAGCCATTGATAAGCGGTATCCAGATATACATTGACTGGCCTGGGGATTATGATGGAGTATGCACTATTGGTTACGCTGTGAAGGACCAGTATGGGAATATTGGGGTGTTAACTGCGTCTCATTGCGTCGGCGATGAGACATTCATGTATGTTTATCAGCCTATACCGCCATCTATGGGTAATGGTAGATTTATCGGCATACCTGAATCAGTAGATCTGCATACGGATTCCGCATTCATACCCTACGATTCTTCATCTCCGCAAGTCTTGTATATATTCCAGTTGGGGGATAACCTATATGAAGCTATAAAAGCACCGATTGTCGCCTACTACGACTGGGATACTTTACAATTCCTATTAAACATAGGCATTTACAGGATTAATAGGACTGATAGGACGTTTGGGACGGTAATCGGCGTAATCAACAACCTCTACCTGGTAAGGAGGCTGCTTGGAAGGAATTATTACTATGTAATATCCTATGCCGCGGTAAATGGTGGCGGGGCTAGTGGTGCACCATTATACTTTTATAGCGATAACGGTGCTGGCTCGAATCCTGAGGCAATACTTATAGGGCATCACATAATGGGTAATCCGTCAACGTATCAATGCTATGGGATATCTGTTACGGGGATCATAAAGTATCACCACCTAACACCGGTTACGGGGTCCACAACATGATGAACCACATGCATAGCTGGAGATTCATCTTATTAATTACCTTGCTAGTGGTGGTATCCGGTATATTATTGGCGAGTGCTGCCGGGGTAGGTAGTGATTATAAGTATTTTACCGTAAAGGTAGGCGAGGATGAAGTAGTTATTGTTAAACCCCTGCTTAGAGCCAACAAGATCGGGAATATATACTTATTGAAGGGGAAGCCCGGCGAAATCCCATCTATGAATAGCGTTGCGATGGAATATCTCAAAATAGTAAGGGATCTAGGACTGGGCAAGCCTAGAGACTATATTATCGGTGAGAGACTAGAATCATCAGATGCCGTTTCGAGACTATGGGATGTAGGCTTAAAGGTTTACGGCGTAGTATATTATGATAAAGGTGTTTCACTACTCGTGTACAATGATAGTATAATACCTAACGATACCGTTGAACTACGTAAAATACTGGGGATTAAGGATTATAAGGGCTTGATCGTGGTAAGATACAGTCTGTTAACAAGCAATTACCCAAAACACATGATTGAAGACAGGATTATAGAATACACCCCCCGCCTCGAAAAGCTGGGAATGTACCAGGTTTCCTACATATATGATCTTCCCGCATTATACTTCGATGAAGAATATATTGTTCAGAACAATGTATCAGTTAACGTGATTATTGATACGGTAAGGGAGTTAATCACAGGTAAGTATCCATTAATAATAACAATATCTCCAGCAGATAGCGATGAGGGACTCGAGGATAACGTTTACCACGTACACAGTAACAACGAGATAACAATTAACAAATCCCGCTCAAATAGCAGTGAAACCATGTCGATAAACAAGCAATACCCTAATACAAATATAACCCCCACAGCGGAAAACCCCAAAAATAAAACATTCAATAGCGAGAAAGAGCCTAGAAATAGTCCCGACAGTAATCTATACTTATCGATAACAATTACAGGAATAGTTGGAGCATTAATAATATTGTATACAAGGCTAAAACACTAGTCTGAAAAACAAGGTTTTAATCCGCCTTGGACGTTTAAGGGGGGAATATCCTTTTATTATTCCTGTGTTTTATCTTCTTCGTGATCATTTATAGTAGGTGGTTATCGATGGATCGTGGTGTTATTGTGAGTTTCGATATGGCTTGTACATTGTTCTGGGAGCATGGATGTGATCCTAGGTATCCTTATAGGCCCGTTAGAGCGGTCTTTACGAAAATTCTCGACTATTTAGCCGGGCTAGGCTACAATGTCCCTCGGGGCGTCGATGCATGGAGGATTTATGGGGAGCTTTGGCGCAGCATACAGGATAGAGGGCCTTGGAGAGAATTGTGGCACAGGTATGTATTATTGAAGTTACTGTATAGGCTTGGATTGGAGGTTGATTATAGGCTTCTAGACGAGATCTATGATTTATATATTAGTGAGAGGGCTCGCTTATTCCTTTTACCGCCTAGACATAAGAAACTGCTAGAATACCTCAACGGGTTGGGCTACACTCTCGTATTGACAACGGGTACTGGAGCCCATGATCTGCCCTTGAAGATCCTCGAACTTAATAATGTTTCGAAATACTTCAAAATGGTGTTTAGTACACAGCTAATAGGTATTCCAAAGAGTGATCACAGGTTTTACGAGGAGATAATAGACACGCTCGGCATTGAACCGGATAGGATGATTCATATCGGGGACTCATTGGAGGCAGACGTTTATTCACCGCGTAGAGCGGGTATTAAAACAGTTTATTATGGTTGGAGGACTATGTGCAGAGCCTCCGACCCCTCCCCGTGTATCACCGATCTATGGGGCCTCACTGATTATCTGCTATAAGTACCCATCAACACGCCGTAACCTATCACTTTACCCTCAACCGCCTGGAGGAATTCCTTAACCGAAACCCCCGGTGCAAGCCCGATCTCAGAGTTTAGCGCATATACTAGGAAGTAGTATCTATGGGTATCATGACCCCTAGGGGGACACGGGCCATTGTAGCCTATTCGGCCGAAATCGTTGCGTCCCTGAACGCCGTACTCAGTTGTTTCCTCCTTCGGAATATTCTCCGGCAGCTCTGATACGTCTCTAGGCATGCTATATATCAGCCAGTGATAGAAGACACCGATCGGTGCATCGGGATCATACATCACAATGGCTAACTCTACAGTATCCTTAGGTATACCCTCAATCACGAGTGGGGGAGAAACATCCGGGCCAACACAAGTATATTTATCGGGAATCCTCTCACCATTATTGAAAGCCGGGGACTTAACACTAATAACTTCTTCAGCATACTCCTTTACAAGGTCTAATGGCGTCGTAACACTGCTCCTCCTACGAAACAGTATCAATACCTACCACCAAGTATTCATTATAGACTGACAATATATTAATGTTAACACAGCGATAAAAACACAACTAGCTACATGCTTAATACTATTAGAAACAAATATATCTACATAATGCAATGAAGAGCGAACCCGTGTCGGAGCCCCCGCAAAAAACGTGGGGGCTGTGATGAGGGTCGGCGTTACTGAGCGGTTAAGACCCTCGTTACCGTTTGGTTATAATGGTGTATGATGAAATGGTTAAAGCAATAATTATGGCTGGTGGGGAAGGAACAAGGCTTAGACCGTTAACTGTTAACCGGCCGAAGCCTATGGTTCCATTAATGAATAAACCACTAATGGAGCACGTAGTCGACTTACTGGTTAAGCATGGTATAAGCGAGATAGGCGTTACACTCCACTATTTGCCGGAGACTATTATGAGGTATTTCGGGGATGGATCAAGCCATGGCGTAAAACTCTACTATAGCATTGAGGATAAACCTTTGGGTACAGCGGGCGGGGTTAAGCACCTCTTAGACCAGTACGGTTGGGATGAAACACTAATCATTATTAGCGGGGACGTGTTTACAAACATTGACCTATCCGAGATGCTCAGATACCACCGCGAGAAAGACTCGATCTTTACAATGGCTGTAAGGAAGATGAGTGACCCGACAAAATACGGTATAACTCTTCTAGACGATGATGGCCGGATACTAAGATTCCTAGAGAAGCCTAGTTGGAGCGAAGTATTCAGCGACATAATAAACATGGGGATCTACATTGTCGAACCGGAAGCATTTAGATATGTTGAGAGCGGTAAGGAGTACGATTTCGCGAAAAACCTTATACCATCACTACTAGCTGGAAACGACCCGATATATGGTTGGAGAGCGGATGAATATTATTGGAGTGATATAGGAAACATAGACCAGTACAAGCAGACCCACTGGGACATACTCGAGAAAAAAGTAGAACCTCCCAAGCCCCTGAAAGCGAGAGAAGCTATGCCCGGCGTATGGGTTGGGTCAGACTGCAATATCTGTGATAACACGGTTATTAATCCACCAGTATTCATAGGTTCAGAGGTAAGAATTGGTGATGGAGCAGTTATAGGGCCCTACACGGTTATAGGGGACAATGTGATCATTGATAAACGCGTCCAAGCCGAGAAGACGATCATATGGAACCATGCATACATAGGATACAGCTCCCGCATAACCGACGCAATAATCGGTGAAAAGACGAGGATTGAGGAACACGTCGTAATACATGATGGAGCAGTAATCGGTGATGAATCAGTTATCGGTAGGGGTTCGCAGGTAAAGCCAGGCATAAAAATATGGCCATCTAAAATAATAGATCCATTCACAGTTGTATCGATAAGTGTTAAGTGGGGTATTAGATGGTATAAAACACTAATAGAGCCCTGGGGGATAACGGGCCTAGTAAACATTGAGATAAGCCCCGAGCTAGCAACAAGGATCGGTTTAGCACTAGCGTCAATACTACCAGTCGGAGCCGAGATAGCATTAGCACGGGACACCTACTCAACGAGTAGAATGGTGCTACACGGCCTAATAGCGGGACTACTAAGTGCGGGGGTAAACGTGCACGATCTAGGTGTAGCTCCCCTACCAGTGCTAACACATTATATTAAAAAGCACGGATTACGGGGCGGAGTACTGGCTACGAGCATCGTCTATGATCCCCAGAGGATTAGGATTAAGTTATTCGAGGAGAAAGGGAAGTTTATTACTAGAAGAACCGCGAAGAAGATTGAAAACATATTCTTCAAGGAAGCCTATAGGAAAGTCCTAGGAGATACTGTAGGGTTAATAACAAGTGTTGGCGGACATGTTGAAGCATATATTGAAGACTTACTTAGCAATGTGAATCTCGAAAATATCGCGGCGAAGGGGAGGATCCTAATAGACTGCGAGTATGGTTCATCATCAACAGTTTGGAGTAGTCTAGCACAGAAACTACCCGTTACACTCTACGAGGTAAACTGTGGATCAGCATTCTCCGTAAAACCTAGGCTTGAAAGCTATATACATAAAAACATCGACTCGATAACGAAGATCACGCCTCTACTAGGGCTGGATGCAGGCTTTATCTACGACAGCGACGCTGATAAGTTAACAATTGTAACGGAGAACGGCGAGATAGTATCCGGCGATAGACTAGTAGCGCTTATAGCGAAAATACTCCTGGAAACTAGGGGGCCTGGAAAAATAGTATTGCCGCACATGTCTTCTAAGATCATGGTGGACGTCGTAGAGGAGCATGGGGGAAAGATCGTCTTTGCGGAGCAGGGACTACTCGGGGTTTCAGGGAAACTTTCAGACAACGTGTTGATGGCTGCGGATGAAAGGGGTGGTATTATTTATCCATGGATACATCAAGGCCCCGACGCGATCTATACTTCCCTGTTAATCCTCGACTATCTCGGATCGACTGGTTTAAGCCTCTCCGCACTAGTAAGCGAGATACCCCAGCCAGCAGTAGTGCGTAGAACCATTGTTGTACCCTACGGTTTACGAGGCAGGTTTATGAGGATGATCTATGAGGAATTGAAGGAGAAGGAGATAGATACGCTGGACGGGATCAAGATTATAGAGGAGGATCTAGGCTGGGGGTACATCAGGCCCCTCCCCAACGAGCCTAAGATCGAGATAATAGCGGAATCAGACACTATAACTAGGGCAGAGAAACTAGTTAAGACGCTGCTAGACCTAGCCTATCGTGTTAAGAGAAATATTTAATAAACACTCCCCAATTATTCCACGTCTAATCGGTGATAATAAATGTCGAAGATAGTATTGATCAACGGTTCTCCCAGGAAATACGGAGCCGTTAGGAAACTATTAACAATAGCATCGAAAGGCGTGAAGGATGCAGGCGGGGAGCCGGTGATCATAGATCTCTACGATTACAATATAAAAGAGTGTATGGGCTGCGTATCCGACGACCAAAGAATCTGCAGGTTCCCCTGCATAATCGATGACGACGACTTCAACAGGATTGGAAGAATCATACTGGATAGTCAGGGGTTAATAATAGGATCACCGATCTACTGGTACGGTGTTTCCGGAAAACTCAAAAACCTTATCGATAGGATGACGAGCATGGAGAACATGATAGTACATACTGGTAGAAGCCTGCTCGACGGTAAAGTAGCTGGATTCATAGTTTCAGGTAATGATAGCGGAAGTATAATGGCGATAGCCTACTTAATGACGGTGTTCAACAGTATGGGTATACATATACCGCCGTGGGCGCTAGCCTACCACCATACTCCAGTAGACGTTCTAAGCGATGAACAAGCAGTTATGGATTCATACAATGTAGGGTATATCGTTACAAAAGCCTCACTCGTGCTCTCAAATATGGGTGAATGGTATAAAGTTATCGATAAAAAATACATGGATGCACTTAGAGAAGAGGCTGAAAGGGAAGCGGAGAAATATATTAATCAAAGAGAAAAACGGTACAAGTACTATAAAGAGAAACATGTAACTACGTAAAACCGGGAATTACCATGGATAATATAAGCTATTCCACTATAATACAGTGAATAATCGGTGCATTAATTTGAAGAGATTTATAACAATTACTATGCTAATACTCGTATTTTTGTCGAGCACAGCCGTAATAGCTGAAAATGAAGAGTTAAATCCAGCCACCCTAGCTAGTATTCTATCTAAAACTATCATTGATAAAAAATTAACAAATATCCCAGCTACCCTTCAAAGCGTTTCAGTACTCCCAGGGTTCCCGGATGCTAGGGTATTCGTGCTTACAGAGTATAATGTTAACAATACAAGGCTTACAGTGTATACTAGAATGAAGGAGCATGGCCTAAACATAATATCGTTTAACCCAAAATCGGAGAAGATATATGAGTTAAACAATATGATCCGCCTAGTGTTCAAGAAGTACTACGATCAAGCCCTAAACGCGTTCTACCACTACATCCCCTCACTATCCGTTGGACTACCATCAGGAAACTATGACCCAACCAGGCTCGCTGGTGTTAAATCACTTAGTATCCCCCAATACCCTGAAGACATAGCACTTATCAAGCCCCAACTATTACTAGTCCTCCTCGGCCCTTCCGATGGCTCATTCGTATCAGACCCGGTTATAGTTTATTATTTCGGCTTCGAGACAACAGGTGTACTCTACCCCGACATATATACTAGACTCATCGTAATCGTAACTATAGTAGTTGATTTATCCGGCAGGATCTATGGAGGCGTTTATCCGGGACTAGCGGGATACTATGCATTTGGTGAAAGCTTTTCTGTAGGTACTAGTGCTCCATTAATGGCTATATATGGTTTCATAGGTATAGTTGCTACCGGAATACTACTGTTTTCAACGATCGATGAAGAATACAAGTATTACCTATACATATTCATCCTATACACCCTGCAAATATTCAGCTTCCTACTAATACTCGTAGTATCGAAAACCCCGATACAATTAGTCTTCGATCTAGTTGCAGCCCTCGGCCAGTGGTTTGTATTCGTATTCCTACTATGGACTATACCGTACATACTACTAGCCTACATGTATCACTCAGAGAAGGAACTAGAAGCTCCGAGTCCTGGAAGAGCCGTTCTAGAGGGATTATTATTCGCGGTATTACTGATAGCCATCTTCCTAGTATCGGTAAACCCCGTAGGGATCGTTAGATACCTCGTAGCAATCTTCGGCCCGGAATCAGCATATCTCTTCATAGTATTCCTGTCAACAATAACCCTCTTCCTAGGATTACTAATTGGCGGATTGTGGGCTAAGCTTTCAAAAGTTAAAGAACTTACTGGGAGGTATCCCGGCCTCCACTAGTTTTTCCCTGTTTACAGCATCCATGACTCCTAAGGATCTCTTCAATTATCCTGGTGACACTATACAGGCCCTTATTAACCCTCTTCGCCAGGCGGGTGATAACGACTCCTTTAAGCCCTCTGTCCTCGAGCTGCTTTTTCAGCTTCCCCTCATCGATCCATTGATCCGGTCCTAGAAGTATTATATTAGGCTTAATCTCAAGTACTGGTTTAAGATAGTCTTCCTCATCGCCCAGGACTGCTTCATGAACCCATTTAATACTCTTCACAACCTCTAATCTCTGCTTCTCCGGTATAACGGGCTTCCTCTTCTTGAACTTCTCGAAGTTTTTATCCCTTGCAACAATAACGTAAACCCTACCCTTCTCCCATGCTTTACGGAATAAGTAGAGGTGTCCCGGATGTATTATCTCGAACCCGCCGGCTAATAGTACCTTGGGCCTCTCTAGGAGCTTCGATAAAGGCTCCCATTCAATATCGAGAAGCCCAGCGTGTCTGAGGCTGTCGATCAAGCCTTCAGCGTAAGCTATGCATGCTAGACTAGTAAACAAGTCTTTTTTCTCGAAGTAATACTTAGAATCACTGAGGTATAGCTTAGCCATTTCAACAACGCGTTTAAAATTGCCCGGTAAACTATTCGTATCGATTTTTTCCAGGGCGTTTTCAACGTTGGCTATATAGGCTTCAAGCCTCTTCCATGGATCTATATTCGTCAAATCTATCAATCCCTAACCAACAAATACACAAGGCGAAGCAAATACAAGTTCCCCATATTAATCATCTCTACCCTATAAAGCGATTTAAGGATGGGGATTCATGAAAACTTAAATGTTCGATTTCATCCAAGTACTCGAGAAAGGCTTCCTAGGCCGAGGATCTTGTCAGTCAACTCGATGCTTTCGCTAGGGTATCCCTTAGTATTCATTAAACCCCTTATCGCATCTATATTCTCCGGTACAACAATGGATTCTTGATGCACACCCTGCAATAGCCAGACTTCTTCTCCATTCACATGTATTGTATCCTTCCACACTACGAGCTCCGGTATATCGTAGCGGGGCCTCCCCATATCCCTCGATGCTTCTACGAGTTTTGCCGTTGAATCTATACCGGTCTTCTCGGAGTCTACTAGTAGTATCCGCTTATACCTTCCCAGAACATCTATGACTTCATCCCTACTAGTATTCTTCTTCAAAACAATGTATACTGAGTGTACATGCATAAGCGTTGTAGGTACTATTACAGCGGCTGTTTCAATATCTATATGTGGGGCAACGGTTTTAACATCGACTGCGTGGTGGCTCGGTATATTTGGAGGGTTTAAACGGATAGAGTTAACCGGCCCCCTCTTATCCTCCTTCGGATCAGCTGCTCTCCTAATAATAGTAGCCCTAACTTTTTCAACACCAAATGCTTTATCAAGTATGCAGATTAATCTCAGCAAGCCTGTAGTATTACAACTCACTACTCTAACGCTTCGATGGCCCGGTATTTTTTCCGGGTTACAGTAGGCGTTGAAACTGATCTCTGCAACACCCGGCTTCTCACCGCCTTGAAAGATCATTTTCAAGCCTTTACGCTTAGAATACTCGAGGTATAATTCCTTATACCTCGCCCCAACTCCTCCAGGTGTCGCATCTACTATAACATCAATTGATTCCAGCAAATCCTCGAGTACACCTTCAACCTTCACGCCTTTAGACTTAAAGGCTTCAACCCGATCCCTGACAGTATATAATGGTATCCCCCGGCTCTCGGCGATTAACGCTGAAGCATCCGGAGTAACCTTTACTACACCGACAAGCTCCATATCGGGCATTTTCAATACTGCATCTGCAACCCTCTTACCAATCGTTCCATAGCCGTTGACTCCTACGCGTATCTTAGTCATTTAGGACCACCATCGGAGACTGTTTTGTATGAATAATTGGGGCTTAAAAGTCTAGAAAACAATCTTATTTAAGGAACATTTCAGCGGATAACTCTAATGCTTTTAGTGCTGGTAGTGTTTCGCCTGATAGGAATAATAGTAGTGCGTTCCCACCTGTTGATACGTGTATTCTCTGGTTAACCTTTGACTCGTCTACCAGCGATGCTAGGTGTCCTCCTCCTATTAGTACGAAGCCCTTGCTTTCATAGGCTGCTTCCAGTAGTTTCAGTGTTCCAATCTTTGATCTCTCATCCTCTATGATCCCTGCCGGGCCCCTCATAACAATGATCTTAGCCTCCTTTATGAACTCTGTGTACATCCTCGTAGTATTCTCACCTATATCAACGATTAAACCGTCGATCTCCCCTATACCCTTATTAACGATCTCATTCTCATCAGTCCTAACCTTGAAGTCAATCGGTGTCTCTATCGGGGCCCCGCTCAGCAATATGTGGCGGGCCCTCGGTATTAGCGGTAGTATACCCTTCTCTTCGAGATACCTCATATTCCTAGTTCCAAGATTGATCCCCTTAGCTACTAGGAATGTCTGTGCTAGTAGGCCCGTTGTAAGTATCCTATCCGCTAGCTTATTCCTAACAAGGTTTTCAATAACTCTCAGCAAGTCCCGAACCTTAGTACCTCCCAGTACGAATATCCTGGGGGATTCGAAGCTTTCGAAAGCCTTCCTCAACGCGTTGATCTCCTTCTCGAATAAGGGGCCTGCAGCGCTTGGTAATACTAGGGGGAATCCCACGATGCTCGGCTGGCTACGGTGAGCTGTTGCGAAGGCATCGTTTACGTAGGCGTCGAATAACGGTGCGAGCCTCCTAACGAATATCGTTATAGCCTGCTTCTCCGGAGTAGCCTCTATGACTTCTTCGGATACAAGCCTAAGGTTATCGAGCAACAGTATTTCCCCAGGCTTCAACTCCCTTATAGCATTCCTAGCAGCAGGGCCTATCACGTCGTCTATGAACTTTACCTCCTTCCCAATATACTTAGATAACAGCTCTGCATGTTTCTCAAGCGTGGTAAAGTCCGGCTCGCCGGGTCTGCCCTGGTGTGATCCGAGTACTATAGCGGGATTATACTTTTCCAGTACTTCCTTGATCGTTTTAGCATGTATCCTTATCCTTCTATCATTAATTAT
>JALWZC010000012.1:0-1676 GCA_027002875.1 Desulfurococcales archaeon | reverse complement strand
CCCCGGTCTCCGGGTCTATTGGGACGTTGATATCTATCCTCATAAATATCCTTCGATCCTTGATCTCTATCTTGTCTAGTGTTGGTATTTTAGGAAGGGTCATCATTTCTCCCACCCCATTTATTGACTAATATTCATGGTTGATATAAATAATTGCTTTACACTAGTAACTATAAGGGATTGATGCTCCTAGGAGTATTCACCGCTAAGCGTTTAATTGATTGATTAAAAAACGCTAAGCCCAATACTATAAACCGGCTTATAAACCGGGGTTCTAATCCTCTTAACCATGAAGGAACCGGTTTCCTCGTCGAATATGATCTTGATTATAGCGTCTGCGAGGTGAACTATAACCGTTTTATCATCCCGGTTATTCAACGGGTTAATAACCACGACTTTCCAGCCACGCCGAGTAATACTCTTTAATACATTCCTAAGCATCGGCAGCTTCGATACTAGTTCATGGCTGGGGAGATCCCATGGATAGGGCAGTATAATGAACACCGTCCCATCCCTAGTACTGGGTAGTAGGGATAGATCATAAACTATGCTCTCAATACTAGTAGCCCAAGATAAACTGATCAATGGGTTGGCTCGAATGAAGGGCTCCATGTCCATATACAACCTATCAACATCGAGAAACTCCCTCCTAGAATAAATAACAACATGAACAGGCCCATAACGAGTCCTACGATTAATGAGATCAGCAAGCTCGAAGCCATGCCTAGCCCAGTTAGAGTTAAGCTCAACGATCAATTCATCCCCTACACATTCATCAATCAATGGAATACCAAACCTAACCATAACCCCAACACCAATACACAACACGAACCTTAAAAGAAAGAGATAGGGGTAACCGAAACTATTAGGTGAAAATAATCAAAACTGTGAAAAAGCAATTACTAGCATGAAGTGTTCATAGGTATTTATGAAGTATTCGGCAAAACTTATATATGAAAAAACAATTTTATATCTTAATGTAGAGGGGGTCCGGTAATGTTGTACAAAAAATGCTTCCTACTATATTGCTCATCTTAATACTAACTAGTATACTTGTCAATTTAGATACTGTTAAAGCAGATACATTCGAGTATGATAGCGGGCTTCGCGATGAATATCAGCCTTATGTTCAAATTACACCTTCCTACCTCTATTATTCCGATGGGAAATACAATAATGTGACGATAGGGATTTCGCAGGATTTCACCTTCAATAAGGTTAAGCCATTGTATCTCGAAGAACTTAGCGCCAGTCAGATCACACAGGATGAACTCTACGAATATACTCACTGGAATATAACTGTTTCCACCGAAGAAAAAGACTCAGGTGGAGATAATGGTGGAGGCGGTGGTATGATATGTCCACCCGGGGCATCATTCTGTAATGGCCTTACAAGCAATTATCCTGGTATTATTTCCAATTTGACCAATTCCCTTTTGGCTTTAAAAGAATATGATGAAGCAGAAAAATATTTACAACAACTCGTCAAAACGTATAAAGGAAAAGAAGCTTTTAATTATGTGATTGGCTTGAGTGGCCTGGGGAAATTGTATGTTATGAAACAAAATTACAACAAGGCACTTACATTTCTCGTGCCAGCATATGCTATTATTAAAGAAAATAAGTTTTATGAACTCAGATCTGATGTTTTAAAAAATATGACAACAGCTTATGAG
>JALWZC010000011.1 GCA_027002875.1 Desulfurococcales archaeon | reverse complement strand
GTTTATGAATAGTGTATTGGTGATCTATACCAACCGAACCCGGGGTTCCGCGATGAAGAGGTGCGTGGTTGGGATAAGCATCCCATCTAGAACATAAAATATTTAAACAACCACGAAATCCAATAACCTCGGTAACAACTAAAAAGAACTGAAAGAAACCTAAAACACTTATGTTCAAACCACCGGATGACCTAGAAATAAAAGTAACAACTAAAAAGAACTGAAAGTAGTATCCAGCCGCATAGGTTAAAAACGCTATACGGTTTATTGTATCGTAATAACTAAAAAGAACTGAAAGCCCACTCTTTCTTATTCCCGACGAGCTGCTGAAGTCGAGGAATCTAGTATGTAACAACTAAAAAGAACTGAAAGTAGGGTAGGAGGGGCTTCTCTGATAAAACGATCCGTAATACACTATTAGTAACTACTAGAAAAAACTGAAAGCCTGAAACTGTTTCCCACGCCTCTTTTATTCTTATTGAGAGTTATGGATTCTTTTCAGGTCTGTCCATGTATGAGTAGTAATAGTATCGTTGTGAGGATGATTGCTGGTATTATTTCTGGTTCGTTTGTTGGTTGTGTGGTTGTGTTTGTATTGTTTGGTGTTTGTGGGGTTGTATTGTTGTTTATGATTGGTATTATTGTTATGTTTACTGGTGATGAGTGTACTACCTGTATTGTTGTCTGGGTGTAGTTGCCTATTATCCTGTAGGTGTACCATTCCGTTCCATTGGTAGTGGTCTTGTTCGGTAGTATGGTGGAGTTCTTGTATACTCTGCTTATCCCCCTGTATGGTAGGTATAACTCATACCTTGCAACCACGCCTGTTTGAGCATATGCGATCACGACTGTTCTCCCGGCTTCGATCTCGATGTGTTTAATGACTGCATAACCGTACCTGGGCTTTACTACGTCTTTATTATAGAGCGTTGGGTCTGGGCGAAGTATGACTGCTTCGCTTATTACTGCTCTAGCTGTAGTATTTAGCGTAGTGTTAGTATATGGGTCTGCGCATGCCGGTGATACCGCGTAGACTCCGAACCCCCTAGAAGTATTAACGGGTATGTTTAACCCATATTCGAGGATCGCCCTATGCGGCCCGGCGAACCTGTATTTATATAGTAGTATTTCTGGTTGATCAACCCTTACCAGTATCCACTTCGTCCCATTATACACGATTCGGTATAGGATTGTTTCTCCATAGTTTGTAGTGTTGATCAAGTATTCAGCACCGATCCCGCCCACCGGGTACCCTGTTGAAGCATTATTGTCGGTGTCGATGAATATTTTCAACTGCATATTGTTTAGGGGTTCTTCTTGATCGTAGTCTACGAGTAGGTATAGATTCCATGGTGTTAAGGCGTAATATATCTTATTGATCCTATTCATTAAACAGAAGACCGGGGGTATATAGATCGATGCGTTGGAGTCAACGTATACTTTATCGGTTACTCCATCGATCCACGTCGTAGTATTTACAGCCTTCGCCGAAGCATTATAAATACCCAGCGATAAATCCACGGTAATAGGCCCGGTTATGAAGAACCGGGAAGCAGTCGTGCTGGTAGCGTTTATCTCCGCCGCCGAAATACTGGGCCCTAACAGCGGGGCCGGTAGATCATATATGTATCCCCCATTAACGTAGTAGTCTCTACCCGTATACCCCCAGCCAGCTAACCCCATGATCCTAGCCATATAGTATCCTAGGAGGCAGTTGCTAGGCCTGGCCGGGTAGTCGTAGCTTAGGGCAATAGTCTTGTTGAGTAATCCATGCTTCTCGAGGTATTCATAGGTGCTTATCCCGGATATATCGCCGTATGGATCACTATTATCAGTATCATAGAATCCAGGGTCTACATCATAGCCTCTCCCCACAGGCCTTGTAACGTAGCTATCCCATAAGTAATAGTCTCCAAGCCCGGCATAGCCGGGTGTTCCATTGATGAATACTCGCAGCCCCATGCTCAGCGTATAGTTTACGATTGCTTCAACAGCATTACTAAACCCTTCTAATAACTGGTTATTCGAGCCGTTATACCCGTAGAGCCTGGGATCTACACCGCTCAGGAAAACCCCGTCTACGTGGTTAGCGTATTGGTTTATTAGGGACTCGATCTTCCCAACATATAATTCCCTACTCCAAGAACCATTAACAACAAACCTATAAGCTTCTCCGAGTAGTAGTGGTTTAGAATTATTAAAGGGGTACACGTAGACTTCAACACCCCTACTATTTAACTCGTCGATTAACCCTGCTTCACCGGCGATTATCCCCGGTGAACCCCTTACTACGAGGTAATCCATACTGATCCATAACAGGTTACTCGCGTTGAGGTCTCCTAGGTAGATCACAAATGTTTTAAAATCATCAATTAATGGCGATGGATAACCTTGAAGGACGCTGCCCGTGTTTCCTGGATTAATTGTAGATGGCTGGGCCGGGGTAAATAGTATCATGGATAATATAATGATTAATACGAGCCTCCAGGGAATCGGAGACAACTGTTTAACCTCAAAGATTATTTTTTTTATCATTAT
>JALWZC010000010.1 GCA_027002875.1 Desulfurococcales archaeon | reverse complement strand
ATGTCCCCCAATCGAAGAGTATCATGCTCCCTCACCTATTTCTCTTTCCAGTAAAGTATTATTGATTTTAAAATTTTTAAATTCAACCATGAAAAAGTCCTAGATATTTAAAACTTGTTTAAAGACTTTAATCATGTCTCCGTTTCTATACACTATAATGTATTCTCCACGCTTAGCATCTCCCGTAAAATATAAGTTTCCGGAACTATTATTTGTGTAGCTTTTACCAGCTACTATAATTTGAGGCTTTAACAATTCTATGAGTTCATCGACAACTATACTCCCCGGGCATTTTTTATTACCACACCATTCACGGTAGTGGACTGGAGGGTATAGGGTTGCGAGTACATCTACCGATTCGTGAAGCCCTGCTTCTCTCTTAATCCTCTCATAATCGTTGAGTACTTGCTCGCCGAGGAAAGCTGTTTTTAAACCGTTTATACTGGTTATTCTACCCTCGACGAATCCCCCATTTTTCTTGAAAGCTTTAATTATCGAGTAGTCGTCAAGGTTCCCTTTAACCCCGAAGACTCTAAATCCCGCATTGACGGCATCCTCTATAATGTCTAGTGAGCAGGTATTTCCGAGGAATACTATTGTATCAATACCCATTAGTCCAACAGTATATAGTATATGGACTAGGCGCCAGTTCATACCGCATATGTTGTGTAATACTATAAATTCATTCTTTCTCAGAGCCATATCATAGATCCCTTATACTCTTTAACACCTAAGACGACCCTATAACTATCCTTATCCCAGCTATACTGTAGGAGCCCGTTGATCAAGGCCCAGCCTCCCTCGTATAGTAACGGTATGTATAGGGCTTCGAAGGATAACACGTATTCTATATTTGATTTCAAGGGCTTCGTTGACTGAATGACCCTGTATTCATCTATTAATCCTTTAGATGGATAATTTAAACCGTCAAGTCCTCCCCCAATATACGCTTTGACTTTGATTAATCCTATCATGTCCCATTTCTCCATCGTCTCCATTGGCTTATATACTCCGCTATTGTATATTATTGAGTACTCCCTTCCATTGTAGACCCCCCTCCTCCACGGCCGGTAGTATTTACAAGCTGCTTCAATGCTTATATTGTTCATTTCAGCATTTCTCCTACACCATTCGCGTAGCTTGTAATTATTGAAAGCTTTTACCCCTATGCTATTCTCATTGATTGATTCTATGATTCCTATAGACGTTCTCCAATCATATATTACGAGGTCTATATCGCTCTTAACCGGGTTGTGAATACCGGCTAGTAATGAACCAGTTACACCTATCCCACTTATACATCCAGTACTCATTAATTCACTGATCAAGCCGATCGTGACTGTTTCCAGTCGATCCATGGGTTTCATTAATAACTCCCTAACCCTAACCACTGGATCATATATCTTAGTTATCATTGAGAATGGTATAAACGGTACTTTTGAGCCATAATAGGGTGCATACATCGTGGTCTGCGTTGAAGCATAGACTACTGTTGGATCGTATACTGGAACTAGCCTCTCATAACATATCCCTCCACGACACCACTGGGTTTTCCTGCTTGACGGACAGTATTTAACATAGCCTATGATCCCTGAGTTATAGTGGGTATTTCCCGTAGCTACTGCGTAGCAGTTATTTCTCAGCCTGATATAGTAATGGTCTAGTACTCTATACATGGTGGGTTGCCATGGGTGTTCTTGTAGTCTTCGATATTGATGGTGTGTTGATTGATAGTTATAAAGGAATACCTATTTTCTACCGGGAGGTTTTACCCGATATTAAAGGTTTTAACGAGGTCGACGGCGAAGTACTCTACCGTTACGAGTTATACGCTGAGGGCTTGGGGTTTTTGAGGATTGATTGGTGGCCCCGTGTAATGCCTTGGCTAACGCGTGAAAAGCTATTAGAGTTATTAGAGAAGTACTGGGAGGTAAGGCACGGGTATAGCCGCTTAATGCCTGGAACGCATTGGCTCCTCGAGAAACTTAATAGTGAAGGATTCATAGTTTCTAGTGTTAGTTATAAGGATGATCTTCCCGGCTATAAGGTTAAGAGGATTAGAGATTTCGGGTTAGATAATTATTTAAGGGATATACTTATCGTCGATAAAGATGCCCCGACGAGGCTAGCGGGTATACTGTCTTTAATGAATAAATATAGTGTTAATACCGCGTATTATATCGACGATAAACCCGGTGCTTTATGGAAGATTAAACGTGCTGATAAAAGAATTGTAACAATACTTTACCGTTTCCCCTATGAAGAAGAATTCCCTTGGAGTGGTATTAATGCGGGGGATTACGTAGTTTATAGCCTTCCAGAACTCTATAATCTCCTCGAATCAATTACATGGAATCGATGAAGACTAATTCCATAATCTACCACTATGATACATGCTTATAATGCGTGTTTAAAAGTATTTGACGTTATAGTTAACTATGCGTGAATGGTTTCGGGTAAAAACCACTTATTTCTTTCTGAATAATACTAGGCCTATTCCTACAATTACTGCGACAATCACTACTATAGCAGCTATTAATCCGGGGCTCAGTCCTCCCTTAGGCGTCGTTGTAGTTGGTGTTCCACCAGCTCC
>JALWZC010000009.1 GCA_027002875.1 Desulfurococcales archaeon | reverse complement strand
ACGCTATTACTGGGAAAGCTGGGGTATAGCCAGTGTCTCCTAAACATTACTTCACATCATTTTCAGTAAAATAGTAAGGGATTAATCATGACAAGGAAAACCATCGTTATAATCACTACAATAATCGTTATACTCCTAATACTTTTTTCATACCATTTTTTAGGCCCAATTATAACTAGGTCAAATCCTGGAAACACTTCATATCCACAAGTTACACCCTACACAGTTACAAAGTATTATCCCGGAGAGTTTCCAATCAGCCTAGATGAAGCAATTAAAATATCAAATAACCTACTAAAGAAAGCCGGTATACAACTGAACGATTACTATATTGAGAGAAGCCATGCATCGAGCACGTATTTCGGTATAAAGATCGGTGTAGCAATAATTGTTTATAGGAACAAATATACCAACGGATCCATTCGTGTCTGGATAGATCTACTTCATGGTCGGCCTATGTACTTTGATATATCAAGTCCATTAATAGGGGCCCCTATCAAATGTTACGGTACTGTTTGGGGTGATCCTAAAGAGTTTGCAGCTGACGCTATAAAAAAGACACTTGAAGGTTTCGGTTTTAACATGACTGGTATAGAAATTAAAATCCTTCATGTAGGGGGTGGTGAGGGCTGGATCGATGTTGATTATACTTTTGTAATTTATGGTTATCCAGTTGATCTAAGCAACTTTATGGTTGCTTCTGCTATGATTTGTCCGTTGGCTGGGGGTGGCTTTAAGGTTTATAGTATCTGGATGCCTTCTCCGGTGATTTATATTTATCATATGGGTTATTTTGTTAAGCCGCCTAATCCATTGCCTGTTGATAGGGATAAGGCTATTAGTCTTGCTGTTAGCTATGTTAAGTCTCATGGGCAGGTTACCGAGTTGAGGTATAAGTATCGAGGAGTGTTCTGGGTTTTCCATAAGTGGAATAATACTAAGATATGGGATCCTGTTCCAAGGCTTGAACACTATATTACGTTCTGGGTTAGTAAGAAGGGAGGAGGACAGTACAAGTACACGGTTGAGGTCGACGCTATAACTGGAGAGGTAAGAGTATAACGGGGGTGTAATGTTACGCGTTCCCTACTTGCTTTACTAATCGTAATAACTGTTTTGTTATCTCCACAAGCCTTCTCGACCCAGCTACCAGTTAATTATAAGTCTTTCGTCGGGCAGTACCCCTTCGGCTTGGAATATGATACTATAGGGTATTATAGCGTCGACCCGGCTGATGGATTAGTAGTTTTAACCGTTCACCCCGAAGTATATACTCCCTTCAACTATGGAGCTGTCGTACTGGTAAACATGTATAGTGGGGTTAAGGATTCAGCATCCTACCTAGACTTCGAGCCCGTGCAGGCGTATTTCTACGGTAAATACATCGTTGTTACCGGTCTACACCACGTGTCGAGTAGTAGTATGAGTGCCTACCGGGATGGTTTAGGAGTATATATTGTCGACAGGGATCTAATGGTAGTATACAAGAAGATCATTAACTACCGCTACATAGCATCATACTTCCCCTACACAAGGCTCACGGTGATCAATGATAAATCCTTCATACTCCCAGCACCAAGCATAGTAATCAATGGCTCCGGCTACGCAAAACTATTCATAGCTGCAATATTCAATAACGGGTTATACCTGGATGAAATATTCTCGTTGAAGACGAGGTATTACCCATACTTAGCCCCAATAGTTCATGGAGACTATATTTTCTGGGGAGGACTCATAATATCCAGGGACAACTATGAACTGATAAAAGAGTACGTTTTCAATGCTAATAGTAGCTATGCAGGATTCATCAATGGCGGCGTATATTACTATACTAACTATTACTCATACCCGACTTATAGAGCACTGGAAGTAATCGGTGTAGATACTTCAAGCCTAGACATCGTATACCGTAGAACTGTTTTCAACGTTTCAAGTACTAACCCAATAGACATTTTCCGGATGTATGTCTTCGATAACAGGTACATAGTATACATAGCATCACTAACCCCCAGCCATCTAGGATTCCTATTATCGAATAAGATAGGGGTCGGAGTATACGATGTAAAGACTAATAAATCATACATACCCTACAACGCGACGGTTGACGGTTTCCTAGTGGGGAGTTATGAGGATAAAGTACTCTTATTCATAAATACTAGGAAGCTAATCATAATAGACCCGGCCCTGCACCTAGTAGCTAACCAGACTATCAGTAATATAGGGTTAAACTATAGGTCTCCCGGAGACCTCGTACTACTATATGATCCCAGTACTAAGCAGTACTATCTACTCCTACTACCAATAATGTATGATAAATACTACCTCGTAATAATTGGTGAAAACGAGCTAAAACCCCTACCAGAACCCAATACATCACTAATCCTAGCGGTTACTATCATAGTACTACTCTATGCGGCTAGTAGGAGAAATAAAAGATTCACCCCCTAAATCTTCTCTAATTCTTCAAGATCCTTCTCGCGGAGCCGCCAACCCATTGCTCCGAGTATTTCCTTTAAGTGTTTAAGTGTCTCGGTCTTCGGGATCGGTATTACCCTGGGACGTGTTAGCAAGTAGTTTAGTGCTACTTGTACAGGTGTTTTACCGTACTCGTTAGCGATCCTCTTGATCACTGGATGGTTCGCCACCGCTCCCCGCTCTATCGGCGTGTAGGCTTGGATCGTTACGTGGTTTCCTATAGCGTATGGTAGTAGTTCCTCCTCGGGGTCCTTGTGGAGAACACTGTAATGCACCTGATCAACAACGATCTCTGCTTTACGTGTAGCATGAATAGCCTCCTCGAGTTCCCACTTATCGAAATTGCTAACTCCAATATACCTCGTTATCCCGGCGTCGATTAATACTTCGAAGTTCCTAACCTGGCCCGGAATACTCATCGTCGCGTTAGGCCAGTGTATTAGGAACAAGTCAACATATTTAAGCCCCAACCGCTGAAGAGCTCTGCGGCCTGCTTTCAATACTTCATCCTTACTCGTCAAGTGGCTTGGATGCATCTTCGTCGTTATAAACACCCTGTCCCGGCCGAAATCCCTAACAACCCTACCGACGAACTCCTCGGCCCGGCCGGAATCATATATTTCAGCAGTATCGATATTATCGATCCCGTTCTCCAATGCATAGATGAAGGTCTTATAAGCTCTTTCATAATCCCTAATAGCCCACGTACCAAGCCCTATAGCTGAAACCTTCTCACCGGTGCGCCCGATCTCCCTCCTATCACTATAATCGATCGGGAACCTAACCATGCAGCTGCACCTAGACAATTAATTTATAATCAGCCTCATTTAAGGGTTAAGCAATGGGTTCGCCATAGGGACGTATAGCGGCGAAATAATCCCACCGGCTAACCAGCTAATCGGTGTAGAGTATGAGCGTTGAGCAGTACTATTTAGGAGTAATATCAGCGCTAACAGCCGGCTCGATCTGGAGCCTGAGCCCCGGGCTAATAAGCAGGCTGGGCAGGGGATACCCTAGTAAAGCTATAAATGCAGCTAGGAGCCTATGGGGAGTATTATTCCTAGTATTCATAATACCGTTAACGGGTTCATCCTACATCATCGACTATAACGGGGTAATAGTCGTATATGTTAGCGCGGTATTCGGCCCACTGCTAGGGGACCTACTCTATATTAAAGCAATAAAACGTATAGGGGGTGGAAACGCTGTATCAATCGGGTACTTCTACATATTCTTCGCACAGTTATTCTCAGCAATAGCCTACGGGGAAGTGATAACTATCCGGTTGATCATAGGAACCTTTACAGCAATATACGGGATACACCTAGTTTACAGCGGGGAGAAAACCAGCTATACAAAAACCGGGTTCATATACGCGATAGGCGCAGCGTTATCATGGGGGCTTGGAGCTACGCTGAGCAAAGCAGCGTTACAATACGGTGATCCAATATCAATAGCCTTCTACAGGAACTTATCAGTAGTAATAACACTCCTACCCTTCACAGTCAGGAACCTCGCTAAATTATTATCGCAGCGAAACGGGTTATTGATCGGCGTTATAACTGGGGGCTTCGGCTTCGGAGTAGGAATGACGTTATTCCTATACGCTATAACGATCGTAGGAGTATCGGTTACAGCACTAGCTACAAGTTTAACACCAGTATTGGGCAGGATATTTGCAAGGATAATAGCATCCGAGAAACCATCGAGGAAAGCAGTACTCGGAACAATAGTTACAGCTCTAGGAATAGCAGTAGGATTAACAAAGTAATTAATTAGGTTATTATTTGAAAACCCTACCACTAACAAGTCCATTATAGACTTCTCTGTGAGAACCAAAGACTTCAAGGAATAAGCCCCTATAAATACCTGCAACACTTCGGAGCCAACCTATAAGCTTAGAATCCAGGTCATTGCTGGAGAGGTCTAAGGGGCCCGGATCATAGTAGTCAACACCCCTGATCAACGCAGTAGCGAAATACCAGAGGGTCTTCATGATCTTCCTACCCGATAATTCCTCGGAATCGAGGCCTCGAGACCTATAAGAGGAATGTATTAGGGCGATATCGTGGACTCTATAATCACCGTTCGGGTAGGGGCCTAGGTCTACAACGTAGTATCCATGACGGGTAGTATAGTCCGGCTTTTTCTCGGGTATACCGTATAAGCCATGTATCCTTGGATCATATACTAGCATCCTAGAGCCATTAACAATATACAAGCCATTGCTACGAGCTTCGACTACGGTGTTCTCAGTGCTGAGAAGTAGATCACCCATAGAATAAGCGATTGCTGATAAGCTACTCTTACCATCATGCGGATAACCTAGTACTAAGTGAACCCTACCACCAGGATCCATGAAGGATATGGAATCGGTTAAAACAATAAAGCCCCTCCGAAGCAGGGCCCTACTGAGAACTTGTAATGTGAAGAAGTATGGGGCTTCGTTAGAGTAGGGAGCAGGTAGGCTCCCTCTAACCCAGTATTCATCCCTAGAACCCAGCGAGTGTTTTTCAACCATGAAACCCTCATTATCAATGTCGTAGTCGATCACAACATCTACATTGTCCCATTTACCCCCAGCGTTTTTCTCCAGAGTATAGTATGGGAGGTATCTTCGGGGGAACATCTCCCTATCAAAGCTCTCATATAATCCTTCGGGTTTACTAGTCTTAAACAATACTCTCACATTATTAACAACCAGTAGGAAGCCCTCCACGCTCAACCCCCCGATGAACCCATTAAGAAGTATAGTATGATCAGTATGATTGATAGTACTAGGAGGCCCAGTAATATCTTCTCAACAATGCTTTCACTGCTACGCTTAGACTCGATTAGGGTCGATGGTGGGAGGACTTCAAAACTCCTCCTAGGAGAAGCCTTCCCTTCAGCCTCCTCCTTAACCCATAGTGCCGGCGGTGTTTCTACGGCAATACTAGCATGAGCGGCTTCACTCCTACACTCTAAGCTTCCGAGAACACTTGATAATATACTGGTGTATCTGCGGAGCTTCTTATAGCGGGGATCACTGTTTATCTGCGAGACAATATTGTCCCGGTAGCAGCTGAAAGCTACAAGGTACTTTTTAACCCTCTCATCACTCAAAACCCTTTCAACGGTTTCAACCGGGTCGCATCCTGCTAATCTACAATAGTCTTCAACATTGTAAACCATAGTAGTAGTCTTGATGAGGAAGCCATCTATACTCTTAACATAGCTTAGGCTATCGATATAGTTCTTAACGATATCGTCTAGACTAGACAACTACTACACCAGTATCAATCGCGGATATACTATTTACAATTAATTACCTAGAAATAATGAATAAATGTATTCTCCGCCTATGATTATGCACGGGCCTAGTCTCCACGTAGTATACGTGGTAGCCTCGAGGTACCCATAGCTGAGACTCATAAACTCCTATGACAAGATGAGTACCCATAAGCGTTGATCTTAGATGAGCATAGGCGTTGCCGTGCCTCCAACCAGTAACTGGAATAATTCTTACCAGTAAATCATTGAAATCATCAACATGCTCTCCGGGTAGTAGTACTAGGCCGGGAGTAGCCCCTACAGCGTGTACATGTATCAACCCCTCGGAAACGCTATGCTCCACTATAACGCTTCTAAGAAGACCCGTTAAATCATAGTATTTCATAGGCCCATTAGTGCGGAATTCAAAGGTCTCCCTAATCACCCTCATAAATCATCAAAACCTCCCTCATACCCGGCTTACCCGTCAAATCGATCAATACTGGGTGTTTGAATACCCCGGTATCAACCCCGCTGTTAACTACTGGTATAGTAATGTTCTTGCCTAGTAGGGATTCAAGCAGCCAGGGCTTACCCCGGAGACCCAGCTTATTAATAAGTTCTTCCAGATCACCTAGGAGCCCCGGCTCGTACTCGACGAACACTATTGATACGCCGCGGTCCCGGGTGAATAAGTGTATTAAACCATTCCCGGCCCTGATAGACTCCACGAACTCCTCAACATAGCCTGCGGGACTTATTGCGTCCACGCCCTTAGACTCAACCCTTATAATCCGGGGTATCAGCCTCAGGGTAAACCACCATTACCACTGTTCTCGGTGATTATTAGCCTCTATGCTAGTGTACTGGTCGAGATATAAGTATGTTCGGCCTATTAATTGATACATGGGGATTAGGAGTTACTTGGTGTGTGCTTATTGGCCGAGTTAATTGATGAAATAGTTTATCGAGGCGTTAGGATCAAGTGTATTGCTGGAAACATATTAGAAGTTGAAGCCGACGCTGTCGTTAACCCTGCTAATAGCCAATTAGTCATGGGCGGCGGCCTAGCTGGTTACCTGAAACGTGTTGGCGGGGAGATAATAGAGTATGAGGCTAGAAAGTTTGCACCAGTACCAGTGGGTAAAGCAGTAGTAACAATCGCCGGCAGGCTTCCATTTAAATACGTAATCCATGCTCCAACCATGGAGAAGCCGGCAATGAAGATCAAGCCGGTAAATGCCTATAAAGCAACGCGGGCGGCGCTAGTGAAAGCCTTCGATTTAGGATTGAAGAAGATAATAATACCGGGGATGGGAACCGGCGTAGGAGGACTAAAACCGAGTGAAGCAGGAGAGGCTATGGCTAAAGCTATAAAGGAATTCGTAGATCTAGTCCCGGGCTCTATCGATGAGATCATAATACTCGATAAAAACCCCCAAATCCCAAGGGAAACATGTAGGGCTTTAAGGGAGAAGATAAGAATTGGCGAGGATTAGGGTAAAATACCTACTATGGCTCCGGGATAAAACAGGGATCAGCGAAGAAGTAATAGTTCTCCCAGGTAGCCCCAGCCTCGAGGAATTAATAAGGATTATCATGGATAAACACCTCGAGCTTAGAGATCTATTGAAGAACCTGCTCGGCCCCGATAACCCGATCATAATAACGGTTAACGGTAAAACAATAAACAGGAACATAGTGTTGAAGGATGGTGATACCGTAAAGCTGATACCACCGGTAAGCGGTGGGTGATACACTATTATCTACGCCTAACCCTATACATGATCAATTTACGGTAGGGGTCATCACTAGGCAGGAGCTTGACTCTCTCCAACAACTCCCTCCCAATACTCTCCAACCTAGACTTATAACTCTTACATCTAAGCGGGTGGTAGAAATGGATCATCCCCTCCCACCGATAGGATTTCGGCAGTAGCAACGCGAACAAGCCGAAGACAATCATCGCAATGAGGCTGTCAAATATATTCATCCAGTAGAAATACGCTATGACGAAGACGATTAATGCGAAAATAATTGAGGCTATATAGCCCAGCCGGCAATTCCAGAGGATATACTCGAGCTTCTGATACTCCATCAATAAATCAAATAGATCACTGTAAACACCACCCCTCGAAGTGCTAAGCTTCCTAAGGGACTCATCTATAAAGCTTATACCTCCACGGGTCAAAGACCACCTACGAAGATCTTCGAGAAGCTTACTATTACCACATATTTGGAAAGTCTTATCACTATGATTATAAACTAGTACAAGCCTAGTAAACAAGCCAAGTTTATAAATACGTATGCGTCCATACTCGCTTACACGGGGCCTCCTATTACTACCATGTAGAAAATCCTCCAGTACCCGGACAACCTCCTTAAAATCCCCGGAACCGTAGAGACACGGCAACCCAGTAAACCCCCTTCCAAACGACTAGTATTGATCAGCATTCGTTCCCCAGGGCATCCCATAAATGGTACCCCAAAGACCAATACTCATCATTCCAAATAATAATCCGCGGAGTGGGCCCGGTCATAACCCCACGTAGCGAAGGGCTCGCCGTGTGCGTAACTTCTTCATCCGATATACAATAATAAAACCAATACCCCAGTAATAAGCATTCATCAACGATTTAATGCGATAAATTAATAACCCCAACCAAGATAAACCATTAAAAATGAAACCCAGTGCCGCCGTAGCTCAGCTCGGTAGAGCGCCGGCCTTGTAAGCACCCATATATGAAAAGGCCCGTCTACAAGCCTGGAAAGCCGGTGGTCGCGGGTTCAAGTCCCGCCGGCGGCTTTAACTAAACACTCCCTGGGTTCTATTGTATTTGTCTCCAAGAAGATTGTTTTTCATATACTTTATTGTTTCAAATAGTTTTATTCGGCCAGTATTATAAATCGTAGTATAGGAGGATTCTCTGGTGGTAATAGTTGGCGGCTGCTGAGGTTGGTTTTAATCCTACTCCATGGATGACTAGGCAAAGCAATGTATTGATCAACTTAGCTAGTAGTTCGCCAAAGATTATTGACGAGTACGCGGAAGAGTTGGGTGAAATACTGGGTAGTGATAAGAGAGAATTGTTTGATAGTCTTCAAGGAGCTATTGTAAAGGGAAATATCGAATCTATTATTGAAATATTAGAGGGAGTTGGTGATGAAGAACTCTATGAATTAGTAGATAGAGCGAGTTCATCTATAGATAAAGCTCTTAAGAGGATGAGTATTGTTAGGACTTTGATGGGTTTGCATCGCCAGTATAGATGGGTCCCATTTATAAGAGACCCTGTACTAGCTCTATATTATCTTTCTTGTCTTTTACGGCTAGCATATTTGTACACGGGGAATAGGATCGCAAGGGATGCATCGATCATAACATATGCTGGTGCTAAAATAATCCGTATTATCCGGGAAAACTTACGCGAAGCCGCTAAGTCTTCCATGTATTACTACTCGGGCGCCCGGCTCTATCTCAATGGGTATAGAGAGGAAGGTCTATCACTGATCGGCTGGGGCTTAAAGGAACACCTAGTAATAAAACCAGTGGAGTCTAGGAAAAACGTTATTGAAGACCCGTGGGTGTGGTCTTCAACCCTATACGTTAACTATTATACGGGACTAGCCCCCCTCGTAGATGGTAAACTATTAGAATCATGGGGGTATTTTAGACTCTTAGAGCAGGGATGAAGTAGAATGTCTAATAATATATTCAGGATCCTGCTTGATACTAATATTATAGCATACATTATAGCGGCTGACTCGGGAAACCTCGATTACAGGTTAAGAGCTAAGATAGCGAAATACTTGATTCAGCGCGGAGATACAATTATAATATTATACGAGGAGCAGAGGAAGCGTGAAATACCGGCGGCATTTGACGATTTAATAATTACTGGTAAAGCCAGGATAAATATTACAAGTGTAATACTGGAAGAGTTTGAGGAATACCTTGACAGCTTAGAAAGTATTGGTAAGATACGCATAGTTAAACGCGGAGCTAAGCTCCTCGAGAGGGCTCGGGAGCTTTACAGAATACTCGATAAACATTATAATGGGAGTATCCGGGGAAAAATCTCGTCTGATCTGAAAATATTGGCGGCAGCGGAAATGGAGGAAGCATCTATCACCACAAGAGATAACCAATTCTACCAATACTATAAGGAAACGCTACACGGTAAAACGGCTACGCCTTCAATGTACTACCTCGACGTGGAGACTAATAATAGAAGAGCAGGCTACCGGATATGTGGGCAAAGGATCCAGCCTCTAGATGAATCCTTATTAAAAACATGTAGTGAGGAGGACGTAATCTGTAAAGATCCGAGTATAGACTGCGGAGTATAGCATTGAAACCCCCGGTTCCCATGATAGAATAATCGTAAAAACAGTTTTGAGACAAAGGTAATCGTTATAAAATAAGCAAGGTAAAAATTCCAGCTAGGTAAGGCTTCACTCATAACTAGAGATCAGAAGGCAGAATGAATGATTCATATAAACTCTCACTTCTCGATAGTGAATACTCAATTATAGTCTTGAAGGTTGGGAATTGCTAATAACGGTTTATACGCATTTATATTTGGAGAAGTTGGGAATTATACAGCTATAGCTTGACTAGTCTCGGTGGCTATGGGCTTGATCAGGATTAGGGATTTATGGATGAGTTTTGACAGCGTTGATGCATTGAAGAATATAAGCCTTGATATTGAGCCGGGTAAGCTGTACGTGTTGCTGGGCCCTAATGGTAGTGGTAAGACTACCCTGTTGAAGATCCTTTTGGGGATTTATAAGCCGACTCGGGGAAGTGTGTCAGTTTATGGAGTTATACCTTGGAGGGAGCCGGTTAAGGTTAGGAAGATAACTGGTTATGTACCCGAGGACGATATTATTTATCAGAGTCTTACTGTTAGGGAGTATCTGAGCTTTGTTGCTAGGATTAGGGGTATTCCCCGGGGCGAGGTTGAGGAGAGGCTTGAACGAGTTATGGATGCCTTCATGCTGCATGATAAAGCGGACGAGTACATTGGGAACCTTAGCCATGGTTATAAGAGGAGGGTATTGCTCGCCGAAGCCTTTATACATAACCCGGTAATCTACCTCCTAGACGAGCCCTTCATAGGAATAGATCCAAGGATTGCTAAAGCCCTTAAAACAGTACTCAGGGAGAAGGCGAGGGAGGGTAGAACAGTAGTTGTAACGACACATATTCTAGAAATAGCTGAAGCAATAGCTGACCGGGTAATACTGATCTATAAGGGAGACTTAATAGCTACGGGCACCGTGGAGGAAGTCTTGGAGAAAGCTAAGGCTTCACAGCTCGAGGAAGCCTTCCTAAGCTTAACGATGAGCCATGCACAAGTAGCGGAGATCATTAAAGCTCTTTCATCCTAAAACAATGAGGGGTATAGTGGTAGTGGGCTCATTTATAGACTGGGAGGCTTTCACTATAGCATCAGTATTCGTCAGGGAAGCTATTTTTAGGAGTTATAAGCGTAGCGGCCGGGAAAACCGCTTCATGAAGTTTCTCCTAGACGTATTCATGCCTAGGGCTACGGATGATGTTTTAACGTATAATATGAAATGGTTTGTAGCAGGATTGTTCAGCGGTTTATTCATGGCTATCTGGATACCATTATTCGTGCTCAGCAGTAGGTATCTAGGATTAATGTACACGGCTGAGCTACTATTGATCAGTTATTTAACCATGGCTTTCATAATAGCCGTAATTATAGTATTCGACCTAATACACCAAGTTACAGCATCGATTAGGGAATTAAAGCTCTGGACCGTGCTCGAGAGACACCCGGTTCCGAGGAGTGTTTTAGAGAAGGCATCCTCCTACAGCGTATTGATCGGCGGTGGTATCTCTTTACTATTCGGGATAGGCTTGGCTATAGGCGTTATAACCTATATTGTAACCGATAACCTAGGCGCTATCCTGTATGTCCCAATGGGCTTCCTTGCATCGATAATGCTGATCTACCCGGTTGCTCTAGTGTTAATCGATAAGATAGGCTCATCCCTCTCAAACCTGGTAAGCCTGATAATATATGTTTTACTCGTCGCGGTTGCTATGAGTTTATACGTTGTATTCATAGGTTTAGCATCCCCGGCAGAAGTATACTTAACAATTTATTCTTACAGGGTAGTCTACCCATTACCCTATGTCTACGTATCAGTCCTTGGAAACGATGCATCAGCGGCTTTATCGTCCCTATCATACTTCCTACTAGGCCTAGTATTATCAGCCACGATCCCCTCCCGAGTGGGTATAAAGTTATTAGAAGCAAGGACCGGGAGGGGTAAGAAGAGGGTTTTAAAATATCCCCGCTTATGGTCTATGGCTTTCAAAGATGTATTCATACTTTTAAGGGATAGGGCTAGATCGAAGCAGTTTTATGGGCAGATAGCCGCCTTGATTACGCCGGCTGCGATTCCATTATTTACTCCGAAAATACTCTATATTATCAGTGTTACGGAGTATATGCATGTAGTATTCATATTCACGATCTACGGCTTATTATCATATATACTAGCAGTAATCGCCTCTCCAGTCTTATTATTCTCGGAGGCGGAGAATTCATTGATCCTTAAACGATTACCGTTAACGATTAATGATGTAGCGTTATCTAAGCTATTAGCTTCACTAATACTCTACCAGCCCTTCCCACTACTATTAGCATCCCTTGTAACCTATATGCTCCGCGACCCGTTGATCGGGTTAATCGTTTACTACTCGTTAAACGCGTACTGGGTTCTGGGAGGAATTATAACATTATACCTGGTACTGCTGGGTTTATGGCGTAGTAGTACTGCATGGACAGAGCTCAGCCTCGGAATTATTAAGAGGCTTATCGTAACACTCGTAGCAGTCTCCCCACTACTCATATATGTACCCATAGTAATGTTCATGTACTTCGTGGATATAACAACTGCGATAACAGTAATGTTAATTACTCCGGCTCCACTACTCGCAGGCGTACTACTCTACAGCTTCGCGGTGGATCGGGTTTGACTAGGTACTGTATATATTGTGGACGTGAGGACTCACCGGAAAACCCGGTTGTAGATGGCGTCTGTTTAGAGTGTAGGATTAAGCGTGGTGAAATACTGCGTGTCGAGAAGAATGTTTTAAGGTATGATATTTGCAGGGTTTGCGGTAGTGTTAGGATAGGTTATAAGTGGAGGGATACACACGGATTCGAAGAAGCGATAGCACTAATAGTCTACGAGGAAGTCCCGAGATATGTTAAACCCGGCCCGGGAGTTGGGGATCTAAGGGTTGAAAAGTACGAGTATTCTACAGCTGCTAACTGGAGGACAGTGGTAAGAGTATACTTCACCGGAACATATGGGGGTAAAAGGTTTACTTACCCTGTAGAGTTCACTATATTCTTTAACCCATCTAAGTGTCCAAGATGCGTAATGATTGATAGTGGGGAGTATGAAGCAGTACTACAGATTAGAGGCGTAAATCCCAAAATACTCAATAATATACTTTCCAAAGAGTTCATGGCTGATAAAAGACTGCGGGAAGACCTAGTTGATGTTATTGAGGCGGATAATGGCGTAAACCTATACTTCTACAACCATGGTGCAGCCCGTAAACTAGCCCGCAGACTCGCGGGCAGGCTTGGACTGAGGATTAGGGAGAATTACGAGGTAGCTGGTACTCGTAGCGGGAAGCAGAGGGCTCGTTTATCGATCAGCTTGAAGCCTAGGAATTAATTCTTCCCACCGGTTAGAAATTATTATAAGGTTGATAAGGTAATAGTGGGACATGAAATATATAGTTCCAGTAGGGCGGGGACTTGATAGGGATTGAAGAACAACGATGTTGATGTTAAACTAATAAAATATTTGACAATGAATGGTAGGATAAGTATAACGAGGCTAGCCGAGGAAACCGGGTTAAGCTACACAGCTGTTAGGAATAGGCTTAAAAGGCTCTTCGGAAACGGTCTGCTAGAGATTAAGCCAGTAGTATCAGCAAAAATCTATGGTACAACAGCCGCCTTCCTACGGATTAAGACTAAGAACTCGGTTAAACTTGTCGAGAAGTTTAGCAGTTGCAACAAGCTAATAGGGATCATGTCTACTGGTAGTGAAGTACTCGTATTGTTAGCGTCGAGGACTAAGAAGGATCTAGCATATACTATTGATCGAATAGTTTCATCCGATCCAGGCCTAGAAGAGTTCTCGATCGAGTATGGTCGATTACCGGCTTTTATAAAAATCCCAGTAAAGAATCCGGAGCCTGATTGTGAGAACTGTATTTATTACAAGTTGAAGCTGTGTAGTGGTTGCCTACCATTACTCAGGGTGAAGAATAGGAAGGGTTAAAACCTGGATAGTAGGAAGGCTATAAGTCCTAGTAGCATCGCCCTAATAGTCTGTTTCCTAGATTTTTCAAGTACTTCTATCCTGCTAGTATACCTATACGCATTTATCAATGCGTACATGTACACTATAGCCGCGGCCGTTATTAATGCTAGGTAGTATGCTCCAGCATATCCCGCTAGGCCCGTTGCGATCCCTAGTACTGAGCCTATTAAGCCCACTATGATCATTAATAGCTTAGCTTTTTCCACGCCGTATCTTATGGGTATCGTTACGTAGCCATACTTCTTATCGCCCTCAATATCCATTATCGCTTTCAAAATCTCCCTACCAGTATTGATGAAGAATATTGTCAGCGAGAAACAAGCCATAAGGCCTAGGAGGCTTGCCGGAGCCCCCGCTACTACGTAGCCGTAAACTATTGGGCCAGTAGTTGAAAAGGATACTATGAAGTGGCTCCACCAGTATTTTCGAAGGAAGCTATACGCATAGCCTACTACTACGTACACGCCCGCTACTTCTACAGCAGTAAAGCCTAGGGGTATATTGATGATAATAGCTGAAACCATTACTAGGAGACTGCTCCAGAGAACTACGCGTGGATTAACTCTACCGCCCGGTATTGGTTTCCAAGGCTTATTAACAGCGTCAACGAAGCGGTCGATATAATCATTTATCAGCATTGATGACGCCGAGCCTAGGAAACCCGTTAGAAACCCTATTACTAGTACATGGATTGGGGGTAGGGAATAATTTGTATATACAAATACCGCGAATAATACACCGAGGCCAGTCATGAAAGAGTTCAAGGGCCTAGTCATCGATAATAAATCCCTGATCATAACGATAAACCCGTCAATCGCGGTATACAATAAGACTGTAATATGGGGATAGGGATAATATACCATGTAGTAATCCATATATTTATATGGTGATGAAACGACGGTAGTATGAACCCCTAAGGGTTTGGGGGATGTAGACCGTTCTCCTACCTGATTAATCCTACCATACGTGTAGTATACCCAGTAATAGCCCGATACTGATCATTAAGAGTATTACTATGATTGGGTGAACCTTCCATACGAGTATTAGTAGTACTACTATGGTTGTTATGGATAGGGCTATTCCTATTTCGCGGAAACCGGGGAGTTTCCATACGGTTTCCCTAAAAGTAGAATAAAGAACAACGATGATTAACCCAATGATAGTTGCTTTAAGGGATTTAAGGATCGACTGTACGATCCTATTGTTAAAGTACTGCGTTAGTCCATAGGCTATTAATGATATTATTGTAAAGGGTGGGATGATTACACCCATCGTAGCCACTACTGCTCCGGGTAGTCCCGCTATTTGGAATCCTACATAGGTTGCAGCGTTTACTGCTACGGGGCCAGGGGTTGATCCGGCGATTGCTACTAGGTTGTAGAACTCGTTTTCTGATATGTATCCGGCATCTTCGACAAGTTCCTTCTGTATTATTGGTATAATAGCCCATCCACCGCCGAATCCGACGAGGCCGATCTTGAAAAACCTAATAAACAAGTCCAGGAGAATCGCCGGTTTCAAAACGTTTCTCCCCGGTATTGTTATTTTTCGAGAATAGTATTATGGTTATAGCTTATACTATTATCGCTTCAATGATGCTTTAATGATCTATGGTAGTATGAGTATCGGGGACCATATCTTTCTGCAAATATGTTTATGAAGGAGATCTAGGAATATTCTCTTCTTAACAACGAATAGATCGTAGCCGGTCATTCTATCTTCCAATTCATTAATAGTCCTGTGCTCGACAACGACTTCTTTTCGCTGTTGGAGTATGGCTAATATATCTTCTGGGAGCACGGCATCACCTATTTCGAGGACGTGTAGAGTTGTTGTAAAGGGAACATCAGATATTGGAGTATATAGTAGTATTGGTTTACGGCACTTCTCGATTAATCGCCTTGCTGTTCTACCAAGTCCTTCACATTTAGCAGTTGCTCTTGGAGTTATAGCTACTAGGTCGATGTTATAGGTTTCACTATACTCTTTAAGCAGGTCCGAAGGCTTGCCTCTGAGGACGTGTTTAATAATGTTGGAGACACCATGCTTTTTTAGAAGTGTTTCGACGCGGGCGTGGGCTTTAGTGATCGTATCCATTAATACCTTCTCATAATACTTTGTAAGCGTAACCCTCCTATAAACAGGTTTAACAACTGTAACAATATGATACTCAGCATGGGGGAATAGCTCGGCTAGGTAGTCGGCCAGCTTATATACTGCTGGGCTATCCACAGTGCAGATCATTATTTTCAAGGTAGTGTGCCCTCCAAGATTATATTCTTGACTTAGTAGAATAATAAAAGATACATATTTGCTAATCCAACTGTTAAGAGCATTACTGGTAATCCGTATTTGAGGTAGTAGTTGAAACGGATACTATAACCATGCTTCTCCGCGATGCTAGCGACGACTACGTTAGCACTAGCTCCTACGAGTGTTCCATTACCGCCTAGGCAGCCTCCTAGGCTTAGGGCCCAGAAGAGTACTGGGCTCGTGATGCCGAGGAATCTGTTCAAGTCTTTGATTACTGGTATCATTGACATTACGAAGGGTATATTGTCTACGAAAGCTGATAGTATCGCTGAAATCCATATTATAACGATGATCATGAGCTCTTTCCCGAATCCTAGTGAAGCCATACTAGTAGCTATGAAGTCCATTACACCCATGATCTCTATGCCCCTTATAACTACGAACATGAATACGAAGAATACTAGTGTTGTCCATTCAACGCCTTCTAAGGCTTTATAAATAGTTACCTCCCTACTAGCGGTTGCGAGCAGTATACCAGCACCGATCATTGCGGGTATTGCCGGCGGGTAGCCGATAACGTCTTCCAGTAGGAATAATACTATGGTGATCGAGAAAGCTATGATGGACTTTATCATTAATGGGCGGTGGACCTTTATCTCCTCTACAGCGATCGTGTGTTTAAGCCTATACTTCCATTCCTCAAACCAGCCGTGGAACATGTACTTCAACAATAGAATCGTTGCAAACATGTCTACAGCCACTATTGGGCCTAGGTTGAATAGGAAATCGTTGAATCCGAGGCCTGTAGCTGAGCCGATCAATATGTTGGGTGGATCGCCTATTAGGGTAGCTGTACCACCAATATTTGACTCGAAAACAATTGATAATAGTAGGGGACGGGGATCTACTCGTAGCTTACGGGTTATATCTAGTATTATAGGGGTCATTAAGACTACGGTTGTAACATTGTCTACGAAAGCGGATACTGCCCCGGTTGATAGGCTTAGTATAGCCATTAATAGGAAGGGGTCTCCATGCGTCTTCTTGATGAGCTTTACTGCTAGATAGGTGAAGAGGTGGGAGTGGGCCATTATCGTAACCATAGTCATCATAGACATCAGCAGGACGATCGTGTCTACATCTATACCCTCAATAACTTCTCGGAAATACCCGCGACCCATAAGGATTAGGGCTAGGAGGGTTAAACTAGCGGTTAACCCGGCTGCAACTGTTCGGTGGAAGTATTCTTTTACAAGTAGGAAATAGAGGAAGAAAAGCAGTGCAAAACCCACTAGTACATGGTGGATCAAGACTTCTTCATCCCCAAAACCTAAAGCATTTCCTACTAGAAACATAATTCTTTATAGAGGGTGTATAATTTATAAAACCGGCCGGGGGATTATTTTGCGAGTTTAATACTGTTCACGTGGAGCAGGTTGTTTCCTTTTAACAAGTACTTCTGGTTAGTGTTAACTTCCTCGAGTAGTAGGTATCCTGCATAGTAGTCTCTAATGTATAGGTGCTTCCCAACTAGTTCCTCGAGCTTCTTCTCCGGTATTCGATGGTATTTTTCGAATCCATTAGCTGGTTCAACTCTTATAAACCGAGGCTCTGAGTTGTCTTTTAAGCCTAGGAGTCTACGGGTCTTAACGAGTGTTTTTTCCAGTCTATTGATTACTTGTGCTGGGGGTATGATTACTACTTCGCGTAGGCTCCGCCGAGGCCTCTCGGTTAATCCTTCCAGCCTACCAGCCCTGATCTCGACATCCCTGGTCCTGACAGCGCTCTTTGAACGGTATAGGATCGTTGCTAGCACGTGTGGTTGTTCGCCGAGTCGCTCATATAGTCTCCAGTACCTTGTTGATCCAACCTTGAAACGGTTATGGTTATAGGCTAATAGGTATACCGCGTATTCTACTCGTTCACCCAGCTTCTCGTCGAGCATCCAGCAGCTGCGGAGGCTTTCCAGCCCGGAGGAGCCGAAGCACCTAGTATACAGTGCCCTTAAACTATTCCGGTGCACGTTGCAATAGCCTAGCTCTCCAACTGCGGGACGAGTACAATACTCCCGGCTCAGCGGGTCGTCCCTACTCCATAATGGCCCGTTGTGCCAGTGGCAGTATTCCTCGTAGCCCTGTAGTAGTATTATTTCATCATCTGGCCCCAGTAGTAATAGGTTCTTGGAACCCTCCTCCTGTACTACTACACCATAATATATTAGCTTATACTTCTCAACAGCTTTACCCCCACTACCCCCGCCTATAAAAGCGTCTAAGCCCACGCTACCCATGTATTCCTTTGATGAAAACCTTGCCTCGATATAGTATAGCCTCGGAATCAATGCTTTTCAGCCCCTCAAACGGTATCAAGATATTCTTAATTGTTACTGTTAAACATTGCACTACGCTGTTTTACCGGGGGTAATAGTTTCGAACACCCCTCTCCTCCTTATAATTCTTTACAGTATTAATGGGTGATGAAGTAGTTGCCGATCACTGGGATCTATGAGATCGATTCACTGATAGGATATATTCCTCGGGGCTGGATAGTGGAGTTCTATGGTGATTATAAAGTAGTGAAGCCGTTGATGCATCAAACACTAGCTTATCAGAGCAAATACTATGATACACTACTAATACACTCTAGAGAGTTCGGAGGCTTAGACCCCTACCTGCTTAATAGGCTTGTTAAGAGGAGTAATGGTGATATTGACAGGATCCATGTAGTTAGGGGTTTCCGGCTCCAAGACGTTATTGAATCATTGATAAACGAGAGCCTCGGGGAGTACGGGGTTATAGTGTTAGCGTACCCCTACCGCTACGTTCCCGGAAACCCGGCGGCTTACACCGAGGCTTCTAGGATAACAGGCTTGATCAAGAAGCTGGCGGTTAATCGTAGAGTCATAGTGTTTAACGAAGTATCTAAGAATGGATACTACTACCCGGACGGTGGGAGCCTACACCACCACACGGTTCATGTAATAGTCGGCGTCTGGGCCAGGCCTGGGGACAGGGTAACTATAAGGTTATTCAAACACCCGTGGAAACCAGTAGGACTAACAACAACCACAAACTACAACCGGATAATAGGTGAGAAACCATGGGTCGCTCAACACCGTCTTACAGAGTGGCTGTATATAAAGAACTAGACCGACTCATGAAAATACTAGAACTACTACCACCACGAGAAGCAAGTGTGATCAAGGAGTATCTAGAGGATATAGAGGATACTATAAGCCTATACACACACCAAGCAGCACCAATAGACCCGATGGAGGTAATATACCTACACATAATACGTAGAATGATCATGGAGGTCCATAAGGGTGAAGGGGGATGACCCGAGTTGACCCTCACCGGTTGGATACTCGACGTACAGCCCCATAGGGATAGACTCGAACTAGTGCTTCTAGACAAGGATGGGAGGCTTAAAAGTTTCTCCTACAAAACATTTTTCCGGGGATACATACTCCCAATAAACCACGACCCAGAAGAGATCACCCGGGACTTGGAGTCTTCCCCTCGAATAGTTAGAGTTTGGATCGAGAACTGGTTTGTACCGCCGAGGTATAGGAGGGTTAGGGAGGTTGTAGTTTATGAGACTAAGAGCCTAGACGACCTATACATTATACAATCAATTACTAGGAGGAAACGGATAGGTTTAAACGCGAACAATTACCCCCACCCACTAATACAAACACTGTGGAGGAACAACATACCAACAACAACACTAATAAAAATTACGAATAACAAGGTAGAAGTACTCGAGGATCCGGGCAGAGTAGACTACCGGAACCCCCCGATCAAAAAGGTTATAGTAAAGCTACTACATGGGAAACACGAACTACTAACACCCCGGGAAGAACCTACACACGTACTAATAGAAACCAATAACGGCGTTGAAACTCATCCATACCCGGAAGCGATCACGATACTTCATAGTCTAAGAGGACATATAGGCTTCATCAGCAGCATCGACCGCCTAGTACTGGAAAACCTTCACCATGGACTACTAGGATCAATAGCCCCCGTATGGCTGAATACTGATACACTACTAGTAGGATTAAACGGATTAATAGAGTGGAGCAGGCTCAGCTACACACCGATCAGGATGCTTAACGGAGCTAGTATCGGGAACGTATTAACAATTATTGAAGCATTAAAAGCCTTGGAGAAGAAATACCTGGTAGTAAAGGGTTATGGTAGAGTAGAGAAGCCTAGAAGCATAAGGGATCTAATACTGCACGACCGGGGAGGGACAATATACACTCCCCGGCCCGGAACCTACTGGAGGATCTGCCAGATCGATTATAGTAGCCTATACCCCAGCATTATCATGAAGTATAACGTGTCGGGTGAAACAGTAGACGACCCGGATTGTAACATGTACATTGATCCCCCGGGCAGTAGTCATAGGGTATGTATCGATAGGGAGGGCGTTGTAGCTGCTACTATGAAAACCCTCGTACCACGGAAGGAATCGTATAGGGAACTATTAAGGAATACCCTAGACTCTAGGTTTAAAACAGTTATTGAGGAGAGGATGAAAGCTGTTAAATGGATACTCGTTGCAAGCTTCGGATACCTCGGCTACCGGAACAGCTTGTTCGGCTCGATCATGGCTCATGAAGTAGTTACTAGTGTAGACCGATATATAACCTATAAAGCCCGATTAAAGCTTAGAAGCCTAGGGATCAAGACTATACACGTACTCGTAGACAGCTTATTCGTTGAAAAGAATGGTTTCAGCTGCAGAGAAATAAACGAGATCATTATGGGTGAGACAGGGTTTAAGTCCCGGGTTGAAGCAGAGTATACGTGGCTCACTATACCAGTATCTAGTAGGGATATGGGATACTCGAACAGGTACTTCGGCCGGCTAACTAGTGGTGGGTTGAAGATTAAGGGGTTGTATGCTGTCCGTAGGGATACGCCAGGCATTATTCGTAGGGCTCAGCTGGAAGCATTAGAGATACTCGGGGAAGCAGAGAGTAGGGAGGAATTATTCAGGGCTAGGAGGAAGGCTCGTAGAGTATTCGAAAAATACGATGAATTAATAATGAATGGTAGGGTTGAACTAGAAGATCTAGCCTTTACCCGTAGAATACATACCCCACCCGAGAGGGGTTTTATCAGGGAGATCACATCTAGGATGAAGACTACGCCGCTCAGGGTCTACTATGTAGTCGCGCCCGGAAGAGTCTATGTATCACTCGATGAAGCCCCTGGAAAATATGATCGCGGATACTACCATGAATTATTGATAAAAGCCTTCAAGGAGATTAACGTATTATAATAACTCATAGATTATTCGGCGTGGAGGTTTTCAATGGCTCCAGGGATACTGATGATCGCTGGTGGAGGGGGGCATACGGGGCATGCCTACACGGTTTCACAGTTCCTACGTGGTAGGGCTAGGCTAGGCTACATTATTCCTAGGGGTGATAGGTTTAGCAGGGGGAAACTTGAGGGTTTTGGAGAGGTCTACGAGGTTTATAAGCCGGTCTCGCCGACTAGTAGTTATTTATCCAGTATGCACAGGTTTATACCCGCAGTAATAGACTCGTTGAAGACGCCTATTAAGATGTACGATGTAGTAGTCTGTTATGGTAGCAACCACTGTATAGCACCCTCCCTAGTCTCGAAGCTACTGCACGGTAAGCCTCTAGTACTCGTCGAGAGCCCGGTAAGGATAGTTACTCCATCCAAGGCTATCAGGATGCTTAACTCCTTCGCCGACTACGTCTTTGTTTCTTGGAGGGAGCAGAAAAGGCTTTACAGGAAGACTATAGTTGTAGGCCCCTTCTATGAAGCCCCTAAGTATAAGCCCTATCATGGCGGATACATACTAGTAGTTACCGGAACCTATGGTTTCCCAGAGCTAGTAGAGGCTGTTTTGAAGCTACCGGTTGAGAAAGCAGTTGTGCAGACTGGTAGGGATGACCCGGAGAAGTATAGGAAAATAAAGCCAGGCTGGGTGTTCTTCGACTTCGACCCGGATCTGGGGCACTGGATTGCTGGTGCAGAACTCGTAATATCACATTTCGGTAGAACACCGGTAGACGCGGCTCTAGGCTATGGTAAGCCAGTCGTAATCGTACCAAATCCTAGATGGATTCATGCAGCATCACTAATGGATGCATACTATTTATCTAGGAAGATCAACGCTGTACTCTTACCATCACCCGATAGGCTTGATCCGGAGTTATTGAGGAAGATATTAAATAACCCCCCGGTTCCCCCCAAGATGATTAATGGCGCAAAAATACTAGCGGAAGCCCTCATAAAAATAGCAAGCAGGGAATAATGATTATCTGGGTGGTGTTTAATGGTTAGGGTTCGTGTAACCGTGGTTGATGTTAAAGGGTATTGTGCAGCTGGCTATAAACCCGGTGATAGCTTCATTGTTGAAGACTACTATATTCCGCCGGGGCAGAAGGTTAGGATTTGTCTTCATGCATTGAACTCTATGCTAACCCTACTAATGCCCTTCTTGAAGGGGGTTTCAGCTAGAAAACTCGGTATTGGGCCCACGGATAACGTTGCGTACCTCCAATGCCCAGATCCCGGTAAGCCCTATACTGATGGGGGAACAGTTGTTTTCAAACTTGAAAGATTGGATTAGAAAACTATGTGTTTAATTGTTTCCTGTAGGAATTCTCCGCGTTTAGCTACAACGTCTCTTATTTGGCTGTTGAGTGCTTCCCGTACTAATTCTATTGGTGCATCACTGGCTTCCTTATAGTAAGTATATAGTCTTCCCTGCCATAAGTGGTAGAGTGTTTCTAATATTAGAACCCTATAACTGTACACTGGTGTTTCTAGGAAAGCTTTGTATCCGTTCAAGATTATATTGGCCCAATCTCTGGATGAGAGTTCTCCTCCTCCCCTTATCTTTTTATATAGTTCTTTCGGTAGTTTCAGCTTTTTCTCAAGGATTATTCTGTTTGCCTCATTGTTTACAGATATGTATTGCTGGTACGCTTTCTCGGGATCTACGGTGATTCTTGGCGGCGGTATGTATACCGGTTTAGGCTCGAGTATTTGCTCAGGCTCCCTTATCTCCCCGGTGATCTTCGTCCATTTACTGCCGTATTCTATGAGGGCGTTGAAGAGGCTACCGGTTACTTCGATAAACATCCCTTTAAGCCTCTTACCGGGATCCTTTGCTTCATGAATTTTAGATCCCAGGTTTGCCTCGCAAGGGGTTATTCCCAGTGATAGCGCTGTATGTGTTATAAATATGTCTGTTCCGAATAGTAGGTTCCAGTAGACACTGTTCCAAGGGGCTTTCTCGGCTAGATAGTTGATAAGGCTTTTCCCAAGGCCGAATTCTCCGCCTATCGGCTGTTTAATATTCACCATGTATGACATTACCGTCAATGGTCTTGCTACGAAGTTTGTGATCGTCGCGTCGAACCTGTCCCTTATATAGTTCGGAGTCGTATAGCCGCATTTCACGGCTCCATTAACTAGTTGGATCGGCCATTCCGGAGTGATACTTCTCAGGTCACTGTCTAGGAATACCAGCGTTCTAGCCCCTAGGTAGTTAGCTATTATTGCTGCTAGCTTCATCGCTCCTCCTTTGCCCGGCGATATAGTGTTTGGTATGATGTACAGCTTGTCCGTACCGATATCTTTCTTAACATTATTTACAATGCTTACAGTTTGGTCGCTGCTTAAGCCATCTACTACGATAATACTCCACGTCCCGCCTAGCTTTTCTAAGCCCTCCGCCGCATTATATATTACGTAGGGTATTGTTGGGGCAGTGTTTCTGGAGGGGATTGCTACTAGGTTCTCGACTTTATCCTTTAGGTTGTTTAGTGTTTCCGGTTCATCGTATCCTTTAACTCTTGGATACAGCATTTTTATCGTCTCAAAGGATTGCTTCTTCAGTGTCCTTCCTGAAAATGTGTATTTTGTCTAGGCCTAGTTCGACGTTTAGTTTTTCACCGATGTTTGTATGGTATGTTCCACTTGCTTTTACAACTATTATTCTTGAACCAGTGTTTAAGTGTATGATCGTGTCTGAGCCTAGTGCTTCTACGAAGTCTACTACGCCGCTAATCTTTACGGTTCTCTTGACATTGGATGGTGCGAATCCTTCTGGATAGATGTGTTCGGGCCTAATACCCATTACGAGTGTTTTACCAGTGTATTGTTTGACTAATTCCGCGATATCTGGTGGTAGCTTTATCTTGAAATCTTCCGATACTAGGCTTAAACCATCTGCTTCCTCGGATACTGTTACATCTATAAAGTTCATCTGTGGTGATCCTATGAATCCCGCTACGAACATGTTTGCTGGTTTATGATAGATCTCCGTCGGAGTCCCGATCTGCATTATTTTCCCATCTTTCATAACGGCTATCCTATCCCCCATGGTCATTGCTTCAACTTGGTCGTGGGTTACATAGATCGTTGTAACCTTGATCCTCCGCTGGAGCTTTTTCAATTCACTCCTCATCTTCACTCTTAATAATGCGTCCAGGTTGCTCAGCGGCTCATCCATTAGTAGTACTTGTGGCTCGACTACTATTGCACGGGCTACTGCAACCCTCTGCCTCTGCCCACCGCTTAGCTGGTGGGGGTATCTATCGAGTAGATCGCTTATTTGGAGTAGTTCTGCAGCCCATTTAACCTTCCTATCAATCTCTTCTTTCGGTACTTTCTTGATTTTCAGTGGGAAGGCTATATTGTCATAGACTTTCATGTGGGGCCATACAGCGTAGCTTTGGAATACCATTGATATGTTCCTCTCCCTCGGGGGGAGATAGGTTACATCCCTGTTTCCAAATATGACTTTTCCCTTAGTAGGCTTCTCGAGTCCTGCTATTATTCTGAGCGTAGTTGTTTTTCCGCAGCCGCTTGGGCCTAGTAATACTACGAATTCCCCGTCTTCTACGTCTAGGTCTATTCCTCTAAGGGCTATTGTGTGCCCGAATTTCTTGACTATACCTCGTAGATGGACGTCGACCATGTTTTTCCACCTATATGGCTATTTAAGGGTGATCCCCCACATACGTACGAGGTATTTACCCGCTATGAAGACGAAGATCAAGGCGGGTATAACCATTATGAATGCACCAGCGAATTTTATGAAGTCGGTTGATCCAGCTATTAGGTTTAGTATGAAGGCTGGTAGTGTACGGTTCTGGAAGCTTAGTACGGCGGCTATGAATACTTCGTTCCAACTCATTATAAACGTGAATATAGCGGCAGCGGTTAATCCCGGTAATGCTAATGGTAGGGTTACCCTGAAGAAGGCGCCGATCCTTGATAAGCCGAAGACCATTGCCGCTTCCTCATAATCAACTCTAACCCCCGCTATTATGCTCGAGGTGATTAGTATTACGAAGGGCAGCGCCATGGATGTGTGGGCTAATCCTATGCCTACCAATGTATCCGCTAGCCCCAGCTTGAAGTAAAGTACGAGTAGTGGTACTGCGATAACCATCATAGGGAACATTCTCAGCGCTACTATGAATAGTTTCAATGAGTCCTTTCCACGGAAACGGTAGCGTGCGAAAGCATAGCCTGCTGGTAGTCCTATTAGGAAGCTGAAGCCTATGGTTATTAATGCTACTATTACGCTGTTAATTGTTGCCTGATAGGCTCCAAGTATCAATAATTGATTTACATGTTTCAACGTGTAGCTTGTCGGTATTATTACATGTGGATCATAGTACTGGGCTGGGTCGGCTAGTGCGTATAGTATAGTCATTATGAAGGGGAGTGCAATCCATACAACTGCTATTATTACTAGTCCGGCTAGTATTATACGATAAGTATAGTAGCGGATTATGTCCCCCCTGCTGGTAAGTATTTTTTCATTACTCATCACATTCCAGCCTCCAGGTATTTTGCCTTGAAGAACTTTATATAGATCGCGCCTACTGAGACGCTTAGGGCAGCGATGATCAAGGCGTAGAGAGCGGCTACGCCTGGTCTAAGCAGGGTTGTCTGTGCATAGTATGCCTCGCCGGCTAGTACCGGTATATCACGGCCTGCGAGAGTCCATACTACGCCGAATATCTGGAAGGCGAACAGGGTCCTAATGATCAATGCCGCCTGTAGACTCGGCAGTAGTAGTGGGAAGATAATGTATCGAAACCTCTGCCACGTTGTTGCTCCGAATACTTCCGCTGCTTCATAGTATTCGTGGCTGATCATTTGTAGTCCTGCAAATATTATTACGAATACGATAGCGGTAGCCCTCCATACTTCTGTCATAACTATTGCTAGGAACTCCATGTTCTTTATTCCGAAGAATATTATTGGGTGACTTATAACTCCTAGATCCATTAATAGCTTATTGAAGAAACCGTATTGTCCAAGCATTACATACCATATTAGTCCAGCCGCTACATCGCTGATAGTTAATGGTAGTATAACAGTGTAGAGTGCTAGGTTTTTACCGGGAAACTTTGCGTTGAATAATAGTGCTAATCCGAAGGCTACGCTAACCTGTATAGGTATTATCACGGCTGCTAGGAGTATAGTGTATTTTAAAGCGTCCCAGAACAAGCTGCCGGGGTCGTATAGAAGGTAGTTAACGTTTGCCCATGTAAAATGCCCCTGTTCATCGAAGAAGGCAAGTGCTACACCTTCAACAAGTGGGTATCCTATGAAGAAAAGCATGTATGCGAGTGTCGGTAGTAGTAATAGGTATGGTACATAATTACTAATTTTAATGCTTAAAGGAATGCTTTCCCCGGATTTCCTAGTCAATGAATCACCCATTTACGAGTTGAGTAAAAGATACGTGTTTAAGGGTTTAAAAAAGGTGTTTGATTTACATTATTTATTATATGCGTTTATTATGGAACTTCTAATCCCTGAGACTTGAATAAGTCTATTAGCTGCGGGTATAGCTGGTCTAGTGTCTTCTTTATATCCTCGTTGTTCAACACGATCTTGTTGAAGGCTGTGATATAGATGTTCTTGAAGTCTCCGCCCTTAGCTCCTAGGCTCGGTATTAAAGCTACTACTGCATCGCTGGCGCTCTGCTGTGCGGCTACTCCCTGTGCTAGAACTTTTAATGGGCCGCTCGGTATCTTACCGGTTGCCTCCTTAACTGTTGGGAAGAACCCTGTGTTCTGTAGTACTTTTACCTGTATCTCAGGCCTCGTCAAGAACTCGATTAGCTTCCAAGCTGCATCTGGGTGTGGAGCGTTCTTCGGTATTGCTAATCCGGCAATTACTAGGATGAATCCACGGCCCTTCGGCCCAGCGGGTACTGGTACTACGTCGAACTGGTCGGGTTTCTGCTCGATAGCGTTCTTAATCCTAGCAGTGTGATCCCATGCAACCCATACCTCCTCCTTTAATAATGGGTCAGCCATTTCGTCGTAAGTAGTACTCTGAGGCACGACGTATTTCCAAAGCTCTTTAAGGTACTGCCACATTTTTACGGCGTCGGTGCTGTTGAAGGCTTTAGCCTGGTAGCCGGTGAAGGATGGGTATAGGAATCCGTGTAGGAACCTTACGAATAATCCGTGTGGTCCGTCTGGGAATCCTACTTTTGGCGATCCAGTCTGGTTCTTTAGGTTTTCAGCCCATTTTAGGAAGGCGTCATACGTCCACTTGCTAGTTCCCTTTTTGACGTCGTCGGGTGTTAACCCGCTCGGTAGGTACTGGTATGCTTTATGGTTAACCACCATTACGTAGGTTGCAGTCATCCATGGAATATAAGCCTTTATACCGTGTAGTTTACTATAGTCTTCCAGTACCTTGGGGAATGTCCTTCCCGATAAGGCGCCATACTTTGATGGGAAGTTTGATAAATCTGTCAGCCATCCCTTGCTTGCGAAGTAGTCTAATCCGCCGTGCAGGTCCCCGATTAAGTCGATCGTTACTTTGCCGCTCTGCTCTTCTGATTGAAGCCTCGTCGTTAACTGGTCGTAGCTTATGGCTACGAAGTCAACCTCGATCCCAGTCTCCTTCGTGAAGTCTTGAAGTAGGCTCTTAATGAAGGCTTGCTCCTCGGGAGGATTGAGCTGGGTGGATGCGAAGACTATCTTTACTTTCTGTCCACCACCCTGCTTTCCTCCCTGCTGGGAAGCATACCACCACCAGATTCCTGCTCCAATAGCAATAATGATTATTACGATTATGGTTATAGCCCATAACGTGCTTATTGCTCTACTCATGAATCCAACCCTTAGAATTGATCTTAGTATTACCTAATGGCTTAGTTCCTATTAAAACTATTCGGCAAACGTGGAGATTCAAGTTCCTTGAACCAGTAGTGTATGAAAACATTTATCTCAAAATTAAATTGATTGTCTTCTTCGTAAATTTCGTCAATTACGCTCTCGCTATCCAAAGTAACTTTCAAAATATGCGGACCGCTGAGTCCCTTTGTATGTAAATAATAAACCAAGGTATCCGTATAATCAGGTAAGATCCTTTGATAATTTTTTACGTAAATATTCTCTCCTAAATAT
>JALWZC010000008.1 GCA_027002875.1 Desulfurococcales archaeon | reverse complement strand
GCATTAAACACACTACTAAAAGCTTCAATACTGGGAATGAGGCTGACAGAAATACCTCCATGGGATTTCTCGAGGAAGAGCAGGGGGCCGGAATATTTCGAAGCATACAGGGATTTCGCTAGAAAAGCTTTCACAACAATCATAGCCCATGGCCCATACTACAACCTGATAACTGACTCGCCCGAAATAGAGAAGAGGATTGAGAAAGCCCTTAAAGCAGCTATTAAGAAGGCGGCAACCGCTGGCGCGGAAGTATTCAACATGCATATAGGATGGCGTGTATTCCTTGATGAGAGAGACCTAGAAGCAGTTGCGTTGATGGTTAAAAAACTACTAGAGGTAGCGCCGGAGAACATGTATATCAGCTTGGAGACGACTTATACTAGGAGGCAGATAGGTAGTCTAGACGAGATCAAGAAGATCATTGAAATGGTGGGCTCCGAACGTGTAATACCAAGCCTCCAGTTGGAGAATGTGTTCATGTATGAGAAGAGAGTAGACCAGCATGGAAACTTTATACAAGCTGATAAGGAAACGGATAAAGAATTCTGGCTAGGAATACTGAGGAAAGCACTAGAGATCAGCAGGGGATTCCTAAGCCTACGATTCAGCCAGGTAACAGGCGTATACTTCGGCAGGAGACTATTGAAGAAGAGAGTACCCCTGGGTAAAGGTTATCCAAGCATAGATCCACTAGCAGAAGCACTAGCGGAGTTCATGGTTAAAGAAGTTAGGCAGAAGGGGATTTCCCTGAGAATGCACATCATATACACTGGCCCACCGGAGACAAAGTATGAAGACACTATAACCCTATATGCAGAGATAATGAAGAGGGTAGTGAAACACCTCTAAACCCAACTAGTTTTTACCCACAACCCTTCCTATTCAAAACATGGTGCATGTAGAATTTGAAAAAGTACCAGTTAAAGCTAAAGCCTAGAGATTACCAGGTTGAAGCAGCTAAATGGGCTCTGAGTAGAGATGGCGCAGTAATTGTAATGCCTACTGGTAGCGGTAAAACACTCATAGCACTCCTATGGAGTAAGGAGCTCCTCGAGAAAGGAATTGTTAAAAGAATCCTAGTACTAGAGCCTACAAGGATCCTCGTAGAGCAGACTGCTCGCTACTACCGGAGGGTTATGGGTGAAAACGCTATACCAATCCATGGAAAATACCAGCCAGAGAAGAGGAGGAGTCTGTGGGCTAAGGCGAAAATAGCTGTTGCAACGCCGGAAACAGCTTATAATGATTACGAGGAGATAATCCGGAACGGTTATGATGCGGTGATAATCGATGAATGTCATCATACAACCGGTAAAGACGCCTACGCATTATTCATGAAGAAGACTATGGGGCTATTCAAGAAGAAGCTCGGATTATCAGCATATATACCGCCAAGTAGGAGAGAGGAGATCAGTAGTGTTATCGGAGAGATTAGAGAGTGGAGCTGGCTAGATGAGAGAATTAGAAAATATGTTCCGGAATGGATTGGGGAGATCTACGAGGCCGAGCTTAACGATGCCGAGAAGAAAATCCTAGAAGAACTAGAAGCAACAAGGCTCTCCTACACCGGTAGGGAGAGAATGCTCGTAAACCTAGCAATAAGGTGGTTCGTCCGGGATGGTGCACTAGCATTAATGGAGAGTATTGAGAAAGAGACCCGGCTTGCAGGGCTTATATCACACATTAAACCCCTACTCGAACAGCCCGGGGTTAGGCCTCTGCACAAACTAGATTCTCTAAAGAGGATTCTCCGAGACCATGAAGGCTTCGATAAGGCAATAGTATTCGTCGATCGAGTAATAGTTTGTAAACGTATAGCGGAGGAACTACCGGACTATAATCCTGTAGCAATATACGGAAAGGCTAAGATGAAGATCGATGTTAAAAAGATACTTATGAAGGCTGCAAAACCGGATACGAAGCTGATAGTATCTACATCGGCTGGTGAGGAGGGATTAGATCTACCCGAGGCCGACCTCTTAGTAATATGGAGTAATATAGCGAGCCCACTCAGGTTCATACAGAGGCATGGCAGGATACTCAGGCTCACGGGGAAAAAGAAGCTGAAATTCGTAGCCTACATAGTAACTCCGGATACTCCGGATATGGATAGCCTTATAGACTCGTTGGAACTAGCCCGGAAAAACGGTATAGACATACCGATCGATGAGGAGACCCTAGATGCATTATGGAGGAGAACTACTAGGAACAGGATCCTATCAGTTATAGATAATAAACCCCTCCCCCTAGAATGGATAGCAGAACTAGTAAACATGCCTAGAGACATGGTTAGAGAAGGGCTTAGGAGGCTTTCTGAGAAGGGATACGCCTATTACATCTATACACACCATGGAAAAACGTATTTTACAAGAAATAGTATTCATCAATTAATCGAGGAGTATGGGGAATACCTAGATCCAGATCTGGACCTGGAAGCAAGGATAAAACCATACATTGATAACTCGGAGCTAAAAGCCGTTAAAGGAAGATATATACAAACCCGTCGTAGATTAGTCAAAATGCTAAGTAAGACAGGATACTTTACACGAATAACTGCAACTCTCCAAGTCCCCCTGCCTACTGGTGCTCTTCAACAGTTAAACCTACACTACATCTACAGAATCGATGATGAAGAAATACTCGACATTACTCTAAGAAACATTTACTCAGCGCAGAAATACTACAAATATATTACGCCGGCGACCTAATATGTCTAAACTCTACATAATAGGTTCGGGACTCGAGGTTGAGGAAGGGCTGGCGCCGTGCGAAGACTACTCAAATAGTAAATGTAATGATGGTTTTTCCTGCAGTAATATTCCGCAGAGGATACTTTCAATATACAAGTGCTTAACGAAGGAGTTAAGATATAAGTCAAACAACATAATTCTAGCTACAAGTCCCAGATGCCTATTCAGATGTATCGATGTCGAACCTAGGATTAGGAGGAGAATATACCAGTTTACAAACTGTATAACATGTAAAGATTGTGTATGGGATTTTGGAAAACAGGAAATCAGCAGATCTATTATGCAGAGACTCCTAAAAGACTTAATTGATATAGATGAAATAATAATTCTCGGAACACAACCGTACATAACCCCTGCAGCCCTAATACCGTTAATCGGAAAATACTATGGTAAACGCTTAGTAGTTGTAAGTAGCAAATACAATAACTACACGGATATCGCGGATGAAGTAGTAGTGTCTACAGCTATTAAATACTTAGAGGAATACTGTGAGAAAATTAAAAACATAACTAGAGAACCTTAGGGAATAATCCTTAATATCTAACATTTGTGTTAATCAAGTCTTGAATATATACGTGTATAAATGCGGTAAAAGGAATATAGGCGATCACAATGATCGATGAAGGAGTAAAGGCATTATTTAACCCAAAAAGCATCGCCGTTATCGGTGCTAGTAGACACCCAGGAAAAATCGGCTACACCATCCTCAGAAACATAATAGACTACGGTTATAAAGGGAAAGTGTATCCGGTAAACCCTAACGCCGACGAGATACTCGGCTTGAAAGCATATAAGTCAATTCTCGATATTCCTGACGAGGTAGATATGGCTATAATCGTAGTACCCGAAAAAATCGTTCTAAAAGTCGCTGAGGAAGCCGGTAAGAAGGGGGTAAAAGTCCTAGTAGTTATAACGTCAGGGTTCTCGGAAGTGGGAAATGTTGAGGCGGAGAGGAAGCTAGTGGAAATAGCGCGTAAGTATAACATGAGGGTTCTAGGCCCGAACATTTTCGGAATAGCATATACGCCCCTAAACCTAAACGCGACTTTCGGGCCAAATGAGCTTAAACCGGGGCCAATAGCCTTCATATCCCAGAGTGGTGCACTTGGAATAGCACTGATGGGATGGACTATCATGGAGGAAATAGGTGTGAGCGCAATAGTAAGCATGGGCAATATGGCTGATATAGATGTTGTAGATGTATCTGAATATCTGGCTGATGATCCTAATACAAAGGTTATAACGATCTACCTTGAAGGACTAAAACCCGGAACCGGTAGGAGATTCGTAGAGGAAATGAAGAAGATCACGAGGAAGAAGCCGGTAATAGTGATAAAAGCCGGGAGAAGTAAGAGGGGGGCTGCAGCTGCTGCAAGCCATACCGGCAGCTTAGCGGGGAGCGACCAAGTATATAGTGCAGCATTCAAACAAGCAGGTATACTGAGAGCGCTCACAACAGAGGAAATGTTCGACTGGGCCCGAGTATTCGCGTCACAACCCCTACCAGAAGGCGAGGAAACAATAATAATAACTAATGGTGGGGGAGTAGGAGTACTAGCAACTGATGCAGCGGAGGAGAACGGTGTAAAACTCCTAGATCCAAGCCCGGAGCTTAAAGAAGCCTTCAGAAAAACAATGCCTTGGTTCGGGAGCCCGAAGAACCCTGTAGACTTGACTGGTCAAGCCGTTGTTGAAAACTATGTTGAAGCTCTAAAAATAGCCTTCGAATCGCCTGAGATCCATAACATCGTAGTACTATATTGTCAAACGGCAATACTCGATCCAAGGGAGCTGGCTCCAGCGATCATAAAAGTTGTTAATAAATACAATAACAAGAAACCGATCGTTGTCGGAATGGTGGGAGGGATTGAAACCTATGAGGGAATGAAGATACTTAAAAAGAACAACATACCAGCATATCCAAGCCCTGAAAAAGCAGTTGTAGCGTTATCAGCGTTAATAAAGTATAAGAGATACCTTGAAAAACGATCTCAGCCCTAATTAACTATCTAATCTTAGCACCAGGCTTTACAGGTTTCTCAACAGTTAATAATACTGGAACACCTGATTCATCATCTGCAGCTAACAGCATGCCCTCACTAACGAGTCCGAATATCCTCTTTGGCTTAAGATTTGCGACTACGACGATATACTTACCACGCAGGTCATCAGGTTCATACCAAGCTCCAAGGCCAGCAACAAGCTGTCTCTCACCAAGCTCGCCGAGATCAACCTTTAGCTTCAATAATTTCCTACTACCCTTAACCCGCTCCACTTCTTTCACGAAGCCAACCCTTAAATCTATACGGCTGAATTCCTCATAGGAAATAGTCTCGGGCACGGATCACACCTCTAAAAGCTTATACAATGAATCACTATTAATACTGGATAAATAATACCTTTACCCGTCTAGTACTCCTCGTTACCCGGTGGCTTCCATGAATACTATGTATAATGTCCTAATTGTACGCTTAGGGGAATACATGGTTAGGAAGCAGTCTCCAATTACTCGGCTAATGGTGAAACGACTCGTTGAAAGCATTGATAAGAGGCTTAAGAGGGAAGGAATAAAGGCTGAGATAAGGGCTTATACTGGGAGGATAATAGTAGAACCACGAGGAAATGATCTCGTCAGAACTCGGAATATACTAGCTATGATATTTGGAATATCATCAATTTCGCCAGCAGTAGAAACCGAGAACGAATTGTTTACGATCGTTGAAAGGATAACTAGTATTCTACGCATATTTAAACCTGGATCTATTTCCGTTAGGGTCAGCGGGGAGCCGCTGGGTATTTCTAAGCGAGAACTTTTATGGATAATAACTGATCGGTTAAAGAAGGAGCTAAACATTAGATACGACCTGGTAAAACCGGATATAAGTGTAGGAATTGATCTGAGGGGGGATAAAGCCTATATCTATACGGAAGAGTATAGGGGGCCTGGAGGATTACCTTATGGAGTCGAGGGCTGCCTGATAACGCTTGTTTCAGGCGGTATAGATTCTGCAGTAGCTGCATGGTATACTATGAAGAGGGGTGTTAGGATAATACCATTATACATAGACTATGGAGAATACTGGCCTCCCGAAGCACATGAAAGATTCAATGACATGATTAGGAGGCTGTACATTCACGTACCATGGGATACGTTAACGGTACTGAGAGTTAGGGGTGTCGAGGAAATACTATTAAAAGCAGATATTCCTGATAGGCTTAGATGTTTATTCTGTAAAGCAAACATGTATAGGATAGCAGGTTATGCTGTTGAAGACTACGGGTGTAAAGGAATATCAACGGGGGAATCTATAGGCCAGGTAGCTTCGCAAACACTACAAAACCTAGACGTAATAACGCGTTTATCGAAACACCCTATATATCGTCCACTAGCCTTCGTGGATAAGCTGGAAATAATTGAAACCGGTAGAATGCTCGGATTTGGTGGTTTAGCGAAAAGAATTGATTCATGCATGTTAAAACCTCTACACCCAGAAACAAGTGCGTCAAGTAAAGACTATGAAATACTGAGAAAAGCATTGGAAGAGACTGAGGAATTAGCTAGGACGATTTATAGGGAGAACCTCGAAGTAACTCGTCTACACTAAGCCCTTTACCCTTAAGGTCTCGAATAATATACTCGTCTCTCTCAAACCCCCGATTAGAGAACTCCCTATATAGCCTGTCAAGAAAGGATTTACCCTGTAGAAGCACATTATTCATAGTATTAACAAGGGCTTCTATTCTATTAATATCGATAACTGGGCCGTCAATAATTTTGACTAGTTGGCTCATGTAGACACCAGTTACGAGTTCTAGTAATATACCCTTACTCCTATTAATAGACATGATCCCACTATGCTTAAAGCCGGCGTTTCGTGCTAGTCTTAGTATTTCTAGGGCGTATTCAATGCTATCGGTTGATAAATGAATAATAGGACCAGTAACGTTCACCCACATACGCCTAACGATCTTCCTAGACAATATATTCTTAAACTCTTCGAAACTTATAGGTTCATGCTTCTTGAATATAATACTAGTCTCCTCCCGGCTCCATGGAAAGCTTGAATCGCTCACAACGATCCTTCCACTACAGCTACTCATAGTATAAATATGGCGATCAATATTTAATAATAGGAGTAAGGGGAGGAGGTCTTCATCAAGATAACCAATCTCTAAATCTTCCCAAAGCCTTCTCCAAAACGAGTATTTCCTCTCCATCCAAGACTCTAAATCTATAGTTATTGTTGAAAACACATATACCACCCGTAATCATATACTGGTTTAAATCTAAGTATATAGGATTAATAGTAGTCCTAAAATAGTAGGTAGTAACCCGGAAACCCGTATTGTAGAGGGATAAACAATGACTTATTATGGCTTAGTCTTCAGCGAGAAGGATCCTGCTGGGAGAGGTGTAGCGGAGTATATCGTTGAATCCTTAGGCCTTGATAAAACAAGTGACTGTAGCGGGGCAACTAGGTGTTTTATCGGGGAAAACTTTGTCTTAGCAGGATTTACTGAAGACACTATACATTTCGAATTCCTAGATGATAGGTTGCCGAACAGAGTAGATAAATACATTGTATTATCGAGGCATTCAAGTGCTAAAAAAGTGAAGAGCTACACGGTACACCATACTGGTAATTTCGGCCCAGAAGCACTCTATGGGGGAGAACCTAGAAGGTTAAGCGTTGCAAGCCCACCAGTCTCACATAAGCTATTATTACTACTACGCGTTAAAGCCGAGGAACACGGCAGGTTCGAGGATTATGAAGTAAGTTATGAAGCAACACACCATGGCCCGACAAGTCCGTCTAAACCATTAAACTTTATCGAAATAGGATCGACGATCGATGAGTGGAAAGACCCGGTAAATCACCGGGTCTTAGGTGAGGCAATAATAGAATACCTATCCGATCCAAGCCATCAATGTAGAGTAGTAGCGGGGATAGGTGGAGGACATTATCCTAGAAAGCACACTAAGAAAGCCTTCAACGATAACTACTGCTACGGCCACATAATGGCTAAATACGCGCTACCATACTTATCCCATGAAATACTAGATCAAATGATTAATAGGAGTGTTCCATCGACGGACGTTATCGTTGTTGAGAAGAAGGGTACGAGGAGAGAGCATAGATCACTGATCGAGGAATACGCGGATGAGAAGGGGTTAATGATCGAGTATATCTAGACTTTATAATTAGGGTTAAACAATAATTATCTTAACCCGTCTATCATCAAACCAGTTTCTAGATAGTTTACTCCAAATAACTCTTACTATGACCTCATACTCACCGCTGGGGAGTTTTACGGGTAATTCAAGCTCTATTGTTTCACCCGGTTCAATTGGTTTAAGTATTTCCCTATGAACAACGTTGCCTAGATTCATTAACACGACTAAGAGACTATCAGGTCTAGATTCGCCCTTATTCGTTATCTTAACCTTTATCTTCTCCCCAATCCTCAGTTCTTCGGGGGCTTTTACTTCTTCAACAACGATCTTGGGCTCCTTATAGACTTTATCGATCAGTATTATAGATGAAACCCTCATTTGTTTTGGGTAATAGGTTTCTCCAGTGTCTTCATGTATTATAGTCAACTTATTATTATCGCCCAGGCCCTCAACCATAGCAGATACTTCATCCATTCCACGTATACCACTAATAGGGACTTCGTAATCATTAATCAATAGCCTCCCTACAGCATCCGGGCTCGGCATATATATTGAAGCATCGACAAGGGCCTTCTCGCTCCTATACTTAAAGCTTAGCTCAGCTTTTTCTCCGGGCTCTAGGCTCAGGGCGCCGCTTAAATAATAGATATTGCTTACTGCTTCCCTCGTTGGATAGAAAGCGAGTATTCCTAAGTGTTCTACTAGTAAACTCTCCCCACCACCTTCAGTCTTAAATGTTACATTCACCCTCCTCTTTCGAATGGATTCCGGCGTCTTCATTATACTGGTTATATCATATACGAGTTTGGCAAATAATTTACTACCAGCTTTACAAGTAGAGTGGGGCTTGAATTCTTTAGTGATCGAAATACCGTTAACCTTAACTCTCCACTTAACATTGGTATCGGGAACTATAACGCCGATCTCAAGTAGTGCTTGTTCAAGCTTCTTCTTCAATGGGTGGTGGAAGCTTATCGGGATAGTTTTACGGCTAGGCATGAATCCTCCAATAGACACTCCGGGGTAAACATTCACGTAGTAGACATCGCCCTTATACTCTTTATCCGTAAAAACTAGTAGCCGCCCATCAGCCAAGACATACACCACTCCCAACTACATGGTTAAAAGACATATACTTAGATTC
>JALWZC010000007.1 GCA_027002875.1 Desulfurococcales archaeon | reverse complement strand
ATTTAGATAAGTGTTTTAATAGGGAGAAGTGGTGCGGCGGCCGGGATTTGAACCCGGGATCTCCGGCGTGGCAGGCCGGCGTCCTAGTCCAGGCTAGACGACCGCCGCGTTTATCTTTGTGTGTTTTTCTATGTATTGTTATTTGAAAAGGTTGTCTTGTTTATATTCCTTATGGGTGTTTGTGTTATGTTGTTTTTGCTTTTTCTTCTTTTTCTGTTTTTGCTTTTTCGCGTTTTTCGATTTCTACTAGTTGTTTTGCGCGGCGTGCTAGTTCTCTTAGTATGTCGTTCTTTGATACTATGCTTACTATTTCTCTGTCTTCGCTTAGTACTGGTATACCGTTTAGTCTTGCTTCTTTCATCATTTCTATTGCTCTAGCTAGTAGTGTGTTGGGCGGTATGTATTTACGGTATGGTACCATTACGTCCATTGCTAGTAGCGGCGTGATCTTAACGTATCTACCCTTACGGGCTGCTCCCCTTACTAGTTTCCTAACCCATATCAGTCTCCGGCTCTTAACTCCTGTTATAGCGTCTTCGAAGGCTACGAAGGGTAGCCTATTCGCTGATACTACTCCGAGAACCCTCGAGCCATCGTAGACGGTTAGTGCGTCTAGGTATAATGCCTTCATCTTGTTAACCGTGTGGTATAGGCTGTGGAATGGGTGTACGCTCGCCGTCTTGCCGGGTATGATCACGTTTTCAACTAGGAGGTCTCCAAGGATCTTTTTAGCGGCTTCAATTACTTGATCCTTCGTAATAAACCCTATAATCTCCCCCTTCTCATCAACAACGAACACTACTTCACTCTCAGAATTAACCATGCTCAAAGCAACGTTCTCAACGGGCGTATCCCTCCTAACCCTTGGAACATTCCGAGTCATAATATAATCTATAAAGTACCTATCCTTAGTCCTCCGCCTCCACAATGGGCCCTTAAGCCCCAGCGCGTAAAGCATGTTCCACTTCGAAACAACCCCAACAATATTCTCATCATCATCAACAACTAATAGGTAATCAGTCCTCCTACGAAGCATCTCCCTACGGGCATGCTCTACGGTGTCATTAATAGTTACAGCTGGTAACTCATCTATTGCTATATCCTCCGCTAAGATACCAGCCCGAGTAACCGGGGCGGCACGGGCTACTAGCACCTGCTCCATGATCTTCTCACGGCTAGCATAGGTAAACTTCTCCTCAGCACGGACAACGATAGGCATAGGCACCTTTGCCGGAACCCTGACGCGGCCGGGCTTAGCACCCTCGAGATACGCTCTCACCAGGTCTTCAAGCGTGACTATACCGACTACGTGGCCATTCTCATCAATTACAGGGATCATTGTAAGCTCAAGCCTAGCCATAGCTTCAGCGACAGCTTCAACAGGCATATCCGGAGTAGCAACCGGTGTTCCACGAGTCATAATCCTCCATATCTTGGCTGGACTCGTAATATGCTGCTCGCTCTCCCTGTGGAATAGCCAGCGGCCCTTCTCGATGAAATTCCTAAAAGTAACAATACCCTGAGGAATAGGCTCCTCAGAGCTGCGGACGACTACTACGCCGGGCTGTGCATGGTAGACGATCCTGCTCCATACACGGTTAACCCTCTCATCACGGGTAACAATGATCTTGTCTAGGTTCTTAGTAGTCATAACCTCATTAACACTCTCAGCAATCGGCTTATACCCGGCTTTAACCAGGTAGGACAGCATGTCTAGTAGGGTTACAACACCCCTAAGCTCCATGTTCTCAACACTATCAACAACCGGAGCACCGAAAACCCTGAACTCCCTAATCCTCTCAAAACTCTCCCCAAGAGTCATATCCTCAGTAAGAACAGGGTGCTCCCTTAAAGCATCCCTAACACGGATCCTAGTATAATGACTAGTAGGCATTATGAGCTCAATAGGGGTTAGGAAGCCTAGAACACGGTCCTCAACATAGCTCTTCAACACTGGAACAATATACTCACCACTACGACGAGCACGGCTACGAACAACAGTTAAAGGCAAGTCAAGCTCCCTAATCACGAGCCTAGGCTTCCTAGCAATCTCCCATATCCTCACTACAACAACACCTCCAACCAATTAATAACGGTAAGTCTAACACATAACAAAACACTATACCCAGAAAAATACACGCACTAATAACTAATAAAACTATGGAATAAAATAAATATATCAATGAAAACACTGTAAAGGTAAGCCTACAAGAATAATCCAAGATAAAATATAAGAACCACGCATACACTTGGAAAAATAAGGAGCCGCCGTAGTATAGCCCGGCCAAGTATGCGGGCCTTTCGAGCAGCATACACCCTCCAATAATGGAGGGATGCGGAGAAAGCCCGTGACCCGGGTTCAAATCCCGGCGGCGGCACCTCTACTAACTTCTCCTCTCAATAATATAACCGGGGATCTGTATTCAACTCCTAAGCGATGAGTTTACATATTTGAATAAACAATTACTACATATGTAGTAACATGGGTGAATGGTGGGCACGTCGTTGAAGGTTAGTTCCAGGGTGTTAATATGTATAATAATCCTAGCAGCCCTCTCAATAGGATTATTATACTCAGCCCTAATCTACAGCGTTGCAACGAGTAAACTGGAAAGGATCAAAGATGACTTAAGGAATATAGCTTCAGTACAGTTGAAGCTAACGGCTAGATACGCTCAATACGCACTATCAAGGATCGCCGAGGAAGGGATAAATGAGCCCAGAATACTATCAAACAATACCGGGTTAATAGCCAACCTTACACTAACCCGTCTAACCATGGTAGACGAGGAATTAATGAGTATCCAGGATAGACTAGTAAACCTACACATGACTCTAGGAATACTATTACTCCACGAAGACGGCAGGGTTATCGAGAAAACTAAAACTATAATAAACGAGTTGGGAAAATAATCCAGGACTTATCAATGAATATAGAATTACTCAAGACAACCTACCAGGCAAAGATAGCTTACCTAAAGCATGGATCAATTGATCCAAGAGTCCTCGAGAACTACAATAATAGGCTGAATAATACCCTTAAAAACCTAAAGCTGAAAATAAAGCATCTAAACATGCTCATAAACACTCTTAGAGAAATCGAGCAGTTAGACGTATATATCAGGAATAACCAGTACAACCCGTTAATGGATAAAGTAATCAGCGAACTATTAAACTATGAGAGCATAGCGAATGTTAAGATACAAGCCCCGCCCAGGCCGTAGAGTACATTACACCACTACCTTATACCTCGAACGACCATAAACAGCTGTGAGTACTTCGTACTCCCTCTTGCCGAGAACTGTTAAGATAATAATGTTTTTACCAAACTGTTTATAGACAACGCCACAACCCCTCGGCGAAACAGAGATGTACGCATCTCTAAGCCTATCATAAACCACCTGGATAGGCTGGTTTAACGCGTCATAGACTTCCTCAACACTAATACCCCGCTCAACCATCCTCCTACGCGCATGCCTTGTAAACTCTACACGGAATAATCCGCTACTCAAAACGGCCAACACCCGTATAATACTCGACAACCCCAAGGTAGAGCTTAACAGCTTTATAGAGGTGCTTAACCGGCACATACTCATCCGGTTTATGGGAGAGCCTCTCATCTCCAGGCCCAATCCCTACCGTCAAATAACCCTTAACTCCAGCACTATAAACACCATCAGTGCTGAAAAGCCATGTGCCAATCCTCATAGACTCGTTTATACCCTGGAGGAAGCCGTGCAGGGTCTTGATCTTTTCAACGGGAACAAGCCATGCCGGATAATAATGCGTAACCCTCAGCCTACTACCCTTCCAGGTCTCTATATCCTCCTCTAAAACACTAAGCTCCGCTCTGAGGTACTCGTTCCGGTACTCGTCTAGAACTAATCGTAGAGTATTCAAAATATTACCCCTACCCACACCAACCGGGAACCTAGCATCTATAACTAATCCACAGTGATCAGGGATCATTGGTGGAAAACCCGGCTCGCAGCCAATAACCGTTGGGGACAAACTAGTCTTACCCAAAACCGGGTCCGAGGGAAGACGATCCATCACGGCATCGAGGCGAAGGATTAAACGAGACAGAGGCTTCAACGGGTTAACACCCTCCCAAGGCATAGATGCATGAGCACTACGACCATAAACTTCAACACGTAAAACACTCCTACCACGCTGCCCACGGTAAAGATCTAGGTTGGTTGCTTCACCCAAAACAACTAGGTCCGGGACTAATCCCAGCGTTTCCTCGAGGGCTTTACCGAACAATACTCCCTCACAGATCTCCTCGTGCGGGACGAAGACATAGTAGAGCGACGGGTGGTCCCTACCCTTAACGCGGGGGATGGAAGCAATCATCGAAGCAATAGCACCCTTCATATCAACCGCTCCCCGACCAAATAATTTACCATCTACGACGACAGGATCATAGGGATCATGACTCCACTCCTCAAGTCTCCCCGGCGGGACAGTGTCCATATGACCCTCGAAGACAATACTATGATCAACACCCCCATTCACAACCCCTATAACGTTTCCATAATCATCAATAAAGGCTTTATCAACGCCGGCTTCTACCAGTAGATCCCTCAGTAGATACGCGATATCCATCTCACTACCCGAAACACTGGGTGTGCTTATGAGTTTTTCAGCAATAACAAGCGGATCCATTACTACTACACCCCTCTAGGAATATATTTCCTTGTAGCCATGTTTAATAATTAATACATCGATTTTAATAATGAGACGTGGTGGTATGATACTTGAAGATCAATAAGAACATCCTAACACTACTAATACTATTACTGCCCGGCCTAGTGTTCCGCTTCATCCTAGCACCCTACACTACTGGTAGCGATATACCACAATTCGCGGGATTCGCGGATACTTTCCTACGACACGGCCTAAGCTTCTACATGTACTGCGACGGTAGTCGGGCAGCTAGTGAGGGATGGGCCTACGGCTGGCCCTACGTTTACGGTCCCCTACTCATACTTGTACTGGGCCTGCTCAGACTATTCGCGCCCGGCAGGGTTATCCATTACTGGGAGGGCTCCACGTACTACGTATACGCACCGATCGATTGGATAATTGCCGTAAAAACACTCTACATATTATTCGATACACTCGTAGCCCTAGCCATATATTTCTACGCGGAGAAGATGGGTGTTAGGGGGAAATACGCGTATCTAGCCTCCATAATATACTACTACAACCCCATGACAATCTATATTTCAAGCATCTATGGAATGTTCGACCAAATACCATTATTCTTCTACATCACCGGCCTATACACATACACGTACCACTACGATACACGCATAGGCAGGCTCTTAACAGCGTTGTTATTCGCCGTATCAATAGGCTTCAAGCCAACAATGATTTATCCATTCATAATACTAGCAATAGACCTAGTCCTCAACTACCGCTTGAAGGGTTTACTACAGCTCGCCCTAATCACCGGGCTAGTGGGCTCTTTCTACGCACCCTTCTTTATCTACGCTCCCCAAAGCCTATGGACCTACTTGAAAGCACTTAGATCGGTTTCAAGCCCAACCTATGCATCCCCAATAGTATACACGTTCAACGGGTTTACAGCAATAGTCTTCCTAGCATCGGAGCACGGAGGCTACGATTTCAAAAAGATCACTACCCAGTGGATATGGTTATACCTAGCACTACTAATACTCATAATACTAGCCTACCTGTACGAGAAGAAAACAATAAAGTATACAAGCCTAGGATACATAGCCTATACGGCTAGTTACTGGAGGGTTAACTTCCAATACCTAGTACCCACAACGGGCTTCACAATACTATTAATGCTTAAGGAGAAGAGGAATTTCTGGACGCTAACATATGGATTACTAGTCCTAGCCCTAATAGGGCTCTGGCCATTAATGTACCCGATAAGCTGGTGGGCACACGTACATATCAGGGAGCCGGCTGAATGGGTTATCAAGCTCCTCGACTCCATATCACTAATGATCTTCGACGAAGTGGTATACGTAATATACGCTGTAATACTAACACTAACACAGATCACACTAATAACATGTGCAACTCTAAGACAGGCATGTAAAGCAATTACAAGCGTTTTAGGCGGGATTAGAATAATCAAGAAATAAAACCCCTAAAAACAAGAAATATTATGAAACGCCGGGGTGCCCGAGCGGCCTAAGGGGGTAGGCTCGAGACCCTAATAAGGAGAAAACCTCCACCCCCCAAGGGGAAAAGGGTTTTCCGGCTACATAATAGGGGCTGAGAGACCTACTGCCCCGGAAAGGGGCGCGCGGGTTCGAATCCCGCCCCCGGCGCTCAGTAATTCCCCCCAATTATGCTTTGCATTTATTTACAACCAGTTATTATTCTATCAATAATAGCTGGGATGACTGGTGTATTCTATGTCTTTGAAAAGATTCCTGGGAATTGATCTATGGATCAAACGTGAATATCCCCTGTGGATCGAGATAGGGGTTATAATAGCGTTAACCCCACTAATAACGATCCAGCTAATCCTAAATAGTGGAGGCTTATTACTCCCAACAGCTCAATCCCTCATAATAATCTATTTCTTCATACCCGAAGTCTACCGGGGAAGACTATGGAGAGCAGCGGGCTTAGTACTGCTTTGGAGCCTGTTAATGGTTATAAGCGTAGCCGGGTTATTCGCAGTAGCGGGTTGCAACCGCTTACTAATACAAAACATTATCAACGGATGGCACTACAGCCATGAAATGTTCATGTGGATCGAGACTGGTAAGGGTCCTGAAGGAGACGTATCACTATTCCTAATACCGAAGATCAAGGAAATAACCATATTCACGCTAGCCAGCTTCCTAACAGCCGGGATCGCTGGTTTATTCATGGGTGCAGTACTGTTAAACTATATGAATACTTATTATGGATTATTAGTATGGGCTAGTAATTACTCGCCAGTAACAATCCTGATGGGTTGGCCGATCTACGCTATTATAAGGGTTATAGGCTACGTATTCTTGGGAACCGTACTAGCGAGGACAATGATCTACTTATTAAGGTATAGGGGTTGGAGGGGCCTCATAGATAAACAATATAAGGTAATGCTTATAACAGCAATAGTCCTCATAATACTAGACTTCATACTTAAAGCAACCATAGCGAACGCAATATATCAGCCAATACTAAAACAACAACTAGACCCAGCACGTCTCGGAAAATGTGAATGCGTACTGGGAATTACCTGCTACTAGCCGTAGAGAATTAAGAAGAACCAAGCAGTAATACATATTCAAAACAACTAGGAGTTAAGGGACTTGATAAGGCATGAAGGAATCGATCGATTTAACGGATACTAGAAAAATCACCAGTAGGCTCGATGGGAAAGGGTACGGTGCATACAAGGTTCTTAGAGACATTATCTTCGAGTACAATGGTGTAAGGGCCTGGTTTACAAGGGCGCAGGGGGATCCCTATGCTCCTCCTTCATGGCTTGTTGTTGTTTTGCCCCGGGATTTTCACGGGGTGGAAACCGGGGAGTTCCCATGGAGACACACCCAACCACTAACAGACACAATCCACAGGATCCTATACAGAGAAGCCAAGAAGAAATCATGGAGATGCGGCACCGGTAACAGCTGCCTCATAACAGTTCCAAAACCATCACCCGCAATACTTCCACGGAGCAGCGTTGAAGCAGGGAGGGGGGGAGATAATTCTACGAATAAGTGTAGGCCTCCCAGCTATTGGTAGGAGGATTAATAGTAGGCTACTAGAAGGGCTTTTCTCGAGGATAAGGGGTCTAATCGATGTTTTCCACGGATTAAACAAGTTTAGGGGGATGGTTGAGGAAGAGGTCCTGGTTTGGCTAGATTATATGCATATACGTAGACATCTAATAGAAAACAGTTATACAGCCTTTATAGCGGATGATAGTATACTACCGAGGGAGTCAAGCATATCGACGAAGCCATTACAGGGAGCAATACCCTTCAAAGCCCCTCCCAGTGAAGAATACGTTATCGACCTACCCAGTGGTAGGAGGATCAAGGGCTTATTGATCACTGATAAATTAACAGTTATCACAGGCGGAGGCTACCATGGTAAAACAACCCTGCTGAAATCAATACAGGAGGGAATATATCCACACATACCCGGAGATGGTAGGGAATACGTAGCAACTAATCCCAGGACATTAATGGTTCAAGCAGAAGATGGTAGACTAATACACTGCGTAGACATATACGGCTTCATCCGCAATCTACCGTCGGGAACCGATACACATTGCTTTAAAACAATGAATGCAAGCGGCTCAACGAGTATGGCTGCAAGCATTAGCGAAGCAGTTGAGACGGGGATCAATACTCTACTGATCGATGAAGATACCAGTGCTACAAACCTATTATTCAAAGACAAAGTAATGGCTAAACTACTAGACTACGACCCAATAAAAACACTATCAGAAATAATAAGAGAATTCATGGATAAAACCGGCATCAGCATAGTATTGATAAGCAGTGCATCATCAGCCTTCATTTCAAAAACCCGGAAAGTCTACGTTATGAAAAACTACCTACCCGAAAAGATCAATATCGAGCCCAGCGAAATAGAAAAACTCTACCACGGGATCGAGAAAAACTATACACCTCCGAGAAAAAGGTATTTCCATGGAGTAAAAAACCTCGAAAAGATCAAAATACACGGGTACAAGATGACCTATAAGTATAGAGATGGTAAAATATACGAGTTAAACCTTGACACAAACCCTAGAATAGTTGAGAATGGACAAGCCCGCTACATATCCGTAGTGATAAGATGGTTGAACAGAAGGATAAGGGACGGAATACCGGTACAACAGATACCCGAATTAATAGACAAAACATATAAAGCCAAGGGATTCAAAGCCTATACAGATCCGGTACCACCAGATCTAACGTGGGCGATGGGTATGGATACGGTATGGGTACTAAACAGGTTATATAATTCGATTTTTCAGCAATGACAAAATTTTTACAAAATGACTCATATAGAAGTTTATGTACTATAATGTTTAATAATTACTAATCGTTTTTGTAAATTCTCGAAGTATATTAATGTCAATGTTTAGTTCGCTACAGTATAATTGGTAGATTAGTTTTTCTAATTC
>JALWZC010000006.1 GCA_027002875.1 Desulfurococcales archaeon | reverse complement strand
GGTCAGGGAAGAAATACTATTCGCTACTAGATAGGCGTAAAGTCACTATTCAATCCTAAAGAGACAGATTACTTAATAACTCCGGCTCCTATTACTCAAAGCAGAGTATTTTAGATCAGTGTTTTCCGCCTGTTTTTAACATATTCCAGTATTTCCTTGAAGGCTGGGTGCTCCGGGTTTTCCATGTCTTTATAAATTATTGTTTCTACCGGTACTGTTTCGACACCGTTTTTCTCGAGGTTTTTCAATGCGTACACGTGGTCTTGACCTATCTGTGAAGCCACTGCGTCCGGCGGGATTACTACTTTCTTCCCCATCTCGACTAGGTGTTTAGCGGCTTGGTAGACGCAGATGTGTGTCTCGATCCCTACAATTATGACCCTATCCGGGTTTAACTCGTTGATCTTTGCCTTGATCTCCTCTTCCCTGAGAGGATCAAAATATTTCTTCACAAACACCGGGAAACCTTCAAGCTCTTCCCTGACAAGGCTATCAAGTTCTCCCAGCTTAACCTGCCTTGTAACAATCACTGGCCAGCCGACTAATCGAGCGTAATGGACAAGTAGCCGGATAGAAGCAGCAACACTCGGCCAGCCAGGTATAACCCTCGTAAGCCTCTCCTGGGGATCAATAACAAGTATAAGAGTCTTCAAAACCACACACCACTACTACATCCTATAGCATCTTATCTTATATTAGTATTTAGTCTAAGTCAATAATACATATACATTATAATTGAAGAAAAGAAGATCCAAAACGCTAATTAAAGCTAAGCATTTACAGTACAAACGTATCGAAAAAGTAGAACGAAAAGGTATTTATCAGCTTAAAAGTTAACCTATTAGATAGGTGTCTGCATTGTTTAGACAAGACGATATATCCTTTAAATTAAGTGAACTGGCTCAATTTGGTAGAATAGGGGAAGTACTTGCTGAGATCTTAGAGCATATGATTGAAAGACTCGATAATATCAATAACAGGCTTAATAATACGAATACAAAGCTTGCAAAAATTGAAGAGGAAGTAGTATATTTAAAAGGTGGGCTAGATGAAGCTAGAGCTAAAATCGATCAATTAATGAAGGACATTAGTGATATTAGGGATACATTAATTAAACATGACGAGAAACTAGCCGAGATAATTCGTAGGCAAAATAATCTAGAAATAAAAGTTGGCGCTCTTTCCGAATCTTACTTATCATATAGGTTTATTGAGGAATTAAAGAATAGGGAGAAGGTTATCCGTGTTGAGAGGAATTAAATATTTAACAATGAAGAGATCGATGCCCTTATTGAATGCCCTGACAAAGTTTACCTTATTGAGGTTAAGGAGAAACCTAGGATTAGCGATGTTGGCTTGCTCCTAGCTAAGGCTGATCTCTATATTGCTCGGACTGGTACTTCTAAGAAGGTAATACCTGTTCTCGTAGGAGTCTATGTTGGGAGGGAAGTGGAAGAGTACGCCTCAAAGAAAAACGTCCTAGTATACAAGTATTAAATTCTCCGTTCCAGGTTGCCTAGATATCTAGGTTTTTCACGGGTTTACCTCTTCTTTAACACTAGAATCAGTATAACGATAACCAGTACGATCACCGATGCTGCGGCTACACTACTTATTGGTAAACCGCCTGCTGATGGCTTGCCTGTCTGGGTTGTTTTGTTTATTGCTCCGCTTGTCATGGTTGCTGTTGGCGTTGTTCCCGGACTAGGCATGGTTGTTTTTGCTGTTGTCCCTGTTTGTGTTATGGTTATCCCCCTAGTCTCTCCCGGGGTTATAGTTATCTCGGATACTTCGCCTATAGGCTTTATTAGCAGGGAGTATTTTCCGGGAACCATGCATAGCTTAACAGTTTCCCCTGCTCCAACCTCTACACCTGCTCCAGGCCTTGCGTTTCTAGGCATGTAGGCTCTGAATCCACGGGTATCTGGGTCGTACTTGTTTGCATCGTAAACCCTATACTCGCCGGCCCCGCTCCAGGATATATAGACTGTTATTGTTTCACCGAGATTATTCATAATATTCAGCCAGCCAGCTGGGAAGGATGCCCTGTGGAAGTTTACGAGGACTCTCCTACCCGGTAATGCTTTAACCGTAAAGTTCAACCCTTTCCAGTACGGGCCCCAACATTTTAATGGCCTATAATAGATCGTGTAGCTTCCCGGCTCCGTGTATAGGGGTATTACTGATTCATTAGTGAGCAGGCCGATATTATCATTTGCAACATATAGGGCTTCCCGCGTCTGGTGGTCGACGACTAATACAATGGGGCTCCTAAGAGCATTATCTACCTTATCGTAGGGGGCGTGTATTTCTATGTAGGCATTCTCCTCGAGGATCTCTATTGGTGCCTTGTAGCATGTAAGGTTAAGGTAGAACTCGCCACTGGGTGAAACGTGGGTTGAGCCAACCAATACGTATTTACTTGTTGGAGACCACATAGCCCATTCATCCATAACACCGGGTAATACGCCGACCGATACAATGAAACCGCTACGATGTATAATTGTTAACGGATTAATAGCGGCGATAAATAATCCATCCGGGCTCCAAACGGGCTTCTCAAGGGATAAGTCTACATCACGCGGAGTCTTATGAGTGTAAACACCTGGATCAATAACCCATTCAACCGGGTTCTCGCCAAGCTGCAGCTTAGTGTAATTGACTAGGATTAATCCACTAGTAGCTGCAATTGGAGCTGACTCGTTCATTGATACCCTGAAAGCTTCTGCATAAATTACAGCGGTTGTACCATTCGGATCCGTCTTCATCCATAGGTTTCTCACGGGAACCGGGGGCTTCAAATGATATGTTGAAACGCCTTCATCGCCCAGAAGGTCTGCAGCGAATAAGACGGGATCACTGCTTCCACACTGGTAGAAGCCGGTAACTACTCCTCCAGGGATAACGTTTAGAGTATTAACAAGTATTTCGGCACTACTACACTCCCCGGATGATGGTACTGTAACCTTGTTAGTAATTCCTACTCGGTAGTCTATTACTATAAAGGTATTATTACGCGGCGGGAGTACTATTAATCTGTGATTATTCAGCCACGCCATGAAGCGGTAGCCGTTAGTTTTGATATTCTTGTATAAGTTTCCACTAGTATCTATTATTCCGACATAGCTGTAATCATAAGCTACAGCTAATAATTCACCGCTAGGAGACCAGGCTATTTTATCAACCCTTATAACAGTGCCCAGTAGTTTTGTCAATGAGTAATTAGTGATTACGCTGAAACCCGATCTGGACAGGTTTAGGATGAATAGGCTCCAGTACGAGTAGCCGGTTTCAGGCGTGTACGCCGCAACTGCAATTAGTGATCCATTATTCTGCGGTGATACGATAATATCCCTTAGTTTCAAACCGGTGTTCCCCGTTAAACTCGTCAGGTTAATATACGCTGTGATCCCCCCGTAGTAATCCCTAGCCTCGAGTAATACGCCTCTATAAAGCCTAAGATCTATGAAGGAATCATTCCGTGGAAGCCACCCTATAACCTTAACATTATCGGCTGGAAATGAACGCATCCATAAAAACATCATACCCGGTACCCGGCTCCTTAAGCGTGTGCTGAGGGAGTCGCTGCTTATTACTTTGTAAGCTGTTAATGGTGTAGTAGTAGTGCTCAGTATGATTAGGGAGAGTAACAGTAATGTTAAGACGACAAACCTGCTGGGGAGGATCACTACTATAACCCTCCTCTCCACCTACTAGTTAATACGTTTAGAGCCTTGAATAAAGTATTCAGTAGAAGAATGTTTAAAATTACTTATTACACTGTTATAGAAAGCCTTGAATAAACATTCACCCTAAATAATAAGAATATGCCTGTTAAACCAGCAGTACTATAGGGGTGTTGGTTGGGATGGCGCTTATTCATACTTGGCTATTAGGTAGAGTTTCAAGGTTTTTCCTAAGCTTACTGATAATAGTATTGTTCATTGATTTATTGAGGGATAGCTATGATTACTGGATCATTGTAGAGATCCTTGGAGTTATTGGTTTCTTGACGGGTATTCCGGGATTCTACCTAGTACCCCGCCCGGCTGGCTTATCTGATCACCTGTTATTTCTTGCATCAAGCCTTACAGGCTTCGCAGCCTCTATAATGGGTGGGAAACCGTGTATAAGCCGCGTAGTCCTCCTACTCGTAGCGGGCTTCATAGTATTCTACTACCAGGCTAGGCTAAGGATACCTGGAGCTTTGCAGGCTGGGCCTAGGCATGGTAGGGGGTATTGGTGGTGATAGGGTCTTAGAGGCTTCTTATCGCTAATAAGAGGATAGAGCCTACTATGAGTATTATGAGTGATATTAGGATAACCGGTTTCACCAGCGTCTCCCACGCTTCCCTCTCAGCCCTTTTCAACTCGTACTCAGTAATTTCACTTGATTCCTCTTCCTTCGGCTTTAATTTTTCTTCTAATGTTTTATTTACTTGCTCCGGCATCGTCGACCTATTAACTCGTATCACCAGCTTCTTTACCCCATAGGGTACGTGTAGTTTTACCTGGAAACTATAGTTTCCAGGCTCTCTTATTTCCAACACGTAATCTCCAGGAACGATCCTTACCAATTTACCATACTTCGGAGATAGTATTATCTGCGTGTAGTTCCTGATCGTTACCGCGTAATCGTTTAGCTTGTATATCTTGTATTTTGTCAAGACTGTCTTCCAGTAAAAAGTTATATTGATCGGTACTGGCAGCTTGGAATATATGAGTAGCCTAGATATATTGAGTTTATCGCTGGGAATATCAATGCATATGGATTTACCGGGGGATACTCTTATATTCACAGCATATATTTTCTCGATAGGCCCAACAACATATCTAGGCGCATACATTATAGTGTAGTTTCCAGGCTCTATGTAGAGCGGTAGGATGGGTTGGCCAACAATAGGTCTAGTAAACTTTATAATGTAACCCCTACCCTTCACCTTGTTAACCACTATTATATCTTTATAGTAGTCGTCGTGAGGCTTTATCTCGACGTACCCATACTGTGGGTTTGTTATTGTTGATGCGTTATAAACTATTATCTTGTATGTATTATTGACTAAATGATACGTTTCAACAATATACTCCATATCGGGGCTCCAAGAAGCGTAGAGGTCGAATAGTGATGATGAATCACCTACTCCATAAATTACTCCATCCCGGCCCACTACGAGTACCGGCGATGAGAACAGTATAAACCTTTCATCAGGGCTCCAAACGGGTTTCTCGGATCTCACTCCCTTATAAAGGCTACCTATTAATGCACCAAGCTTGAAACCTCCAATACTCCATAATGTATAGTTTCCACCACCCTTTTCCAGGGATTTTACATCAAGTAATTGGAGGATTGTCTGCGTGTAATGTGTATAGTATATGTAGCTTAGCGCAACATACCTACCATCCGGACTGGGGGCTATGCTTATATGGTATATGATATCACCAACCCCCTGCTTAAGGATAAGCCTTCCCGTGGAGATATTATAGAGTAGATAATAGCTTTTATCCCTACACTTAACTAATCCGAATAATCCGTGTCCCTTCAGGAATGCTATCGAATTCCGGTAGAGGCTATACCTACTACACGCTTGTATGTGAAACGTTTTATTAATAACAACATGTGCATCACTATTAACTACAATAATCCTATTCTCAGCGGTTAGAACGTATAATAAATTATCGATCATTTCTACGTGGAGTACTATACCAGTATTTCTCACGGCAATAAGTGTCCCGTCTCCAGATATTACTGCTACATACTCATTATTGTAAACAACTAGCAGCCTATCCCTATCTTCTACGTAGTAAACAGCTTGTATAGTACTCAACCGGCTTAATATGTTTGAAAGCGTCTTACTAATTACCGGGACTGGATTCTCGAGGCTTAACCTGTACAGCCTCCACTCGATTGTCTCATTCCTTGACGCCTGCATTAACAAGTATATTCGGGAGCCATTGCTACTCCATACACAGTAGAAACCGTTGATCGGTAAATAGTCTAGCCGAGAATAACCAGTGAGGTTGATCGTTTCGACGGGGTAAAAACTAGCGTTCAGAAATAATAATGCTGGATGAAATCCTCCCCTATAAACCACTAGAAGATTCCTATCCTTTATCCAGCCTAGAACTTTTACATAATCACTTCCAACAAACATGTTCATGGTTAAAACATGCTTGATTAATGGCGCAGTAGTCCTTACATAGAATCCGCCTGCAGGTTCTACGGCTTCATTACCAGGTATAGAATAGTGTAACGGGATTATTGGGCCTAGTCCCATAATTATTACCAGTAGAGTTACAACTATAATGTTTCTATGCATAGCTTACCCCCCGAGATACAAAAAGTATATGTAGTCTAATAAGCCTTTATAATTATACATAATCCCTACGTTTTCGCAGCGGATATTCGGTCCTTCGGATACGTCTTCATTATAACTATCCATGAGGCTAGGCTGATCAGCCATAGGGATTCCAGTATTACTGCACCATACATTATCGCCGTCCTCTCATCTACACCGGAACCCATGTAGTATGCTGTTAATGCACCGTATAGTGTTGGGCCTATAGCCCATCCGGATAGGTTTAGTATATTGTATAGGGAGAAGACTGTTCCACGGTAGACTGGTTCTACGCAGTCGCTGATTACGCTGCTAATGTTTGGGTATGCGAAAGTGGTGAATAATAAGCCTCCCACTGCGAGTATTACTGGTGGAAGCAGGGCTGATAGGCTAGTGTCTCCGTATGGGTACGGGTAGATGAACATTCCCAGTAGTGCTAGGTATCCTATTACTATACCTATAATACTTACTTTAGCCCTACCAGTAAGATCCCCCTTCTTAACATATCTATCGGCTAGGTTTCCTCCCAGTATGTGTCCGAAGGCTATTGATAAAGCCGCTATTGCTAATACTCCGCTCGCAATACTCTTAGTAATCCCCCACCGGGTCATCAAGTAGTCTACTGCGAAAAGTGTTATGAAGCCCCATGGTATTGTCCATGGTATTATCTGGATCATAATTGTCAGTATAGTCTTATTCATAGCCGCCCTTAGGGCGTCCATAAACCTATACTTCTCACCAGTAATACCCTCGGCCTGCCCGATCCTTATATTCCTGGTTAAAACGTATAATGGTATGCTGAAAACCAATACTAGTACCCCGACGACGAGGTAGGCCGTGCGCCAGTAGAATAGTATTCCGCCAATAATCAATCCAACAACGAAGCCCAATACGCTTGGTGCATAATAGGCTGCATAACCCATACCCCTCTTCTCAGGCGGGGTTATATCTGAGATGAAAGCATAGATAACCGGGCCTATACCGACGTTAGCTATGCCGAAAACCGTTAAGACTAATAGTAGGCAGATATAGTTGGAGGCGTAGGCTACTAGTGCTAGGCTGAAACACATTGTTAAGCCTAGGATGAATAATAACCTGGGCCTCCCCAGCTTATCCGCTAAAACACCCCAGATCACCGTTAAGGCTATCCCGACGAAGCCAGGTACAGTTTTCAATAATCCAGCGTATTCCCTCCAAGTCTGATTGGTTCCAGGAATAATCCCCTCTTGATGCATGGGCTTGATCACTGCTGCAAGCATGTAGTTCCCGGCGAAGTATGATAATACTAGTAGCGCTAGTACCAGTAGGATCGGGCCTAGACGAATAACGCTGCTCATCTCCCAAGCCACCTCTCAAAGAAGCCAATCACCTTCTCCCGGTACTCATCCGGGCGATCCTTGATCGACTCGACATGGGCTGAATCCGTAATCCACCTCTCAACATTCTTGTTATGGCTATGGGCTACTTTGCAGAAGTCTATTGCTTCACTCAATGCTACTAGATCATCCCGTTTACCAGCTATTACTAGTAGGGGCTTCTTAATCTTCTCAGCATACTTCATCATATCCAGCTCAGATGGATCGATCCCTGCACGGCGCGAGACGAAGTATACTATGAGAGGGTAGCCGATTAATAACAGAGTCCTCAATGGTTCTCCAAGCCTCTTAATCCACCGCTTCCCCGATGATATAATGTTTATGTATGGGCTATCCGCTACGGCTGCATCAACCCGGTTATCCATCGCTGACACCATGATCGCTACTGCACCGCCCATCGAGTAACCGATCAACCCTATCTTCACAGCTTTATCCTTCTTATTCTCCCTAAGCCAAGAAATAATCTCCATGACATCCCTCCTCTCATGGAATCCCAGCGTAGTTATCTCGCCGCCGCTTTCGCCATGAGCCCTGAAATCGAAAGCTGCAACGTTATAACCCGCTTCTCCTAGTATTTTTATCACTGGCTTCATATAGGTTTCATCCCACCTACTACTAGTATACCCGTGTAATACTATGATCGTCTTATCGCTTCCGCGATCAATAAACCAGCCCTTCAATACTACCCCATCACTAGTCTCCACCGATACATCCTCATAATCAAAACCAAGGCTCCCGGGATCCCAGTCTCCAATTCTACGGGGTGGTTTCAGCATTTTACCCGCTGCTACGCTAGCTAGTAGTATTATTATGAATGTGAAGAGTAGGGCTAACCCGATAATTATTATAGTTACCAGCGTTAATGGATCCAAAACCAGAGATCCTCCATACATGTAGTATGAGAGAGTTTTCTATAATTAATTATTTCAGTGTTAAAGGTTAAATGTATATGTGTAACCGGTGGATTCAGGTGGTTGGATTGCTGGTTATTGGTCATCGTGGATACCCTGCTAAGTACCCTGAGAATACGCTTTTATCCTTCCGGGAAGCGATTAGGGCTGGTGCTGATGGTGTAGAGCTTGATGTCTGGCTGACTAGGGATGGAGAAGTTGTCGTAATACATGACCCGGATACTAAGCGTGTAGCTGGTGTTGATCTAAGAGTTAAGGATTCAACCCTGGAAGAGCTCCGCCGGCTTGATCTCGGCATGGGGCAGCGGATACCATTATTGAGCGAAGTATTCGATGTAGTTCCGCCCGGTAAGCTGGTATTCGTCGAGATCAAGGATGTAGAAGCGGCGGGTAAAGCGTACTGGGTAGTAGTTGAGAAGAACAGGCTGGAGGACACGGTTTTCATAAGCTTCCACCCAGAAGCCCTGGAAAAGATTAGGATGTTATCAAGCGATGCAAAGCTGGGGCTTAATATTGGAAGCCTAGAGAC
>JALWZC010000005.1:8121-9167 GCA_027002875.1 Desulfurococcales archaeon | reverse complement strand
AAGCATTGCGTGGTGTCTTATTTCATCCTCGAGGATTATTTTTAATAAGAATTTTATTGTTTCATCGCTACAGTTGGGTATGATTTCCTGTAGTTTTCTAATGAATTCTGCTTCTGTTGTAATGTGGTAGTCTATTTCGCTTGTTATCGCTGCTGATTCCGGTTTGGTTAGGTATTCGACGTTGTCTAGTCCTTCAACTATTGATTTATAGATCATTGAGTGTTTTAGGGAGTCCATAGCTACAGCTTCGATTAGTACACGTACGCCGAGGTTTTCGGCTTTCCTCGCTGATTCCTTTAATCTATCCGCGTATTCTTTCTCGGTGTCTACGAGTTTACGGAATAGACCATAGTATTGTGTCTTACTAGCCATGACTTCTACACCCTTAGAATAGTTTATTCCCTAGTTATTATTTCCTTATAGCTGTTGGAGTTATTATAGTAGGGGAGTGGGGCCGCGGGGATTTGAACCCCGGGTCACGGGGGCCCAATTCGGGCACTAGCTCCTAGGCGGAGTCTAGTGTGCCCCGCATCCTAGCCAAGCTAGACTACGGCCCCATTTATCCTTATCCAGTAATTATCCACTGTGCACTCCTTTATAAGCTTATACCAATAATTCGACTGGGTTTTAACGTACATATATTTTATATAGTGGAAGGTGCCGCCGCCGGGATTTGAACCCGGGACAACCGGATCTCCCCGCTGGGTTTCCCGGGTTTACTCGACTCCGGAACCCTTCTCATGCCCCGTATGAGTCCGGCGCTCTGCCAGGCTGAGCTACGGCGGCTTCCTGTTTCATGAAAATATGTTTTTGCGGGATTTATATGTTGTGCGAGGAGTGGTTAATATACTATGGTTTTTATCATTGTCTCCCTAACATAGTTCCTTGAAAGCTCGACGTCTAGGCTTTCAATCATTTTCTCAATAGCCAGCCTTATAAACTCGCTACGGCTAAGCCCAAGCTGCTCTGAGTAATAATCTATTTCCCGTAAAAAATCCTCGTCAACCTTAAAAGTAACAACCCTCAGCACCATTGGATTACACCCC
>JALWZC010000005.1:4089-8111 GCA_027002875.1 Desulfurococcales archaeon | reverse complement strand
CACCCCACTATACCTTAAGTGTTTATTGCTTCAATTCCCCGCCATTATCACTTGATCCCGGAGGGAGGTTTCCGAAACTATTCCCAATATAAACCAACACACAATTTTAAAACCCGGAGAAAACAATAATGAAATAACCGGGAGGCCCAGGGGGCCCGTAGCCTAGCCAGGATAGGGCGCCGGCCTTCTAAGCCGGAGACCCGGGGTTCGAATCCCCGCGGGCCCGCCTCATCAATATACCGTTTTTCATCGATTATAATAAATACCTTGGATGGTAAACATAATTTATTGAAAAATTATCTTGATAAGAGTGTTGTGCTATGTCTAAGACTCTCGGGTTCGAGGAATTATTTAGTGATATCCTTGTAGAATCGCGTATTGTTATGAATGAGTCTCTCCTAGAACTAATACGTGGACCTGTTAGCCTTAACGATATTTTTGCTAAATATAGTGGAGAAGAATTCTACAAGATTACTAGTGAGTGGGAGGAGCCCGGTAAGGGGCGTTTTACGGCGAAGATATACAGGTTTAACGGTCGAATACTTGCTGCAATTGTAGAAGGAGATGGCTCGAGAGTATTAGGGAGTAATGCATTGGAATTGGTGCTCAACCGTAGTATGTCTATTGTTCGAGTTTATCGAATACCATTAGATCTGTTGAAGGAGATCGTTGGTGAAGAACGGTTCAATGAGATAGTATCAATGAGGCCTGAAAAGACAGAAGCAGGTGGGAAAGCAGTCGAAGTAGAAGCTAAGGAGGAGACTTCAACTACTATATCTCCCCAAACAGTCGAAGCGGAAGCTCCTACTACTGGTTACGAGACAACGCCTCTAGAGAAACCACGGCTAGAGGCTGGCCGAACTGTAAAGCCTGCTGTTGAAAAGGTAAGCGTGGAGGATTTAAAGAGGGAGATCGCGAGATTGATCGGTGATTTCGGGCTTGAATATCTCAATATTGAGGTAAGCGAGACGGAGGAGATCGTTAAGGTTTTCGTTGATTTAAACCCTATACCTACATGGGTCTCCCTTAGAAGCATACTCTACTCAATAGTGTATAAATACGTTGAGCTCAGGCGTAAATACCCGGTTATGAAGCTTGAGATAAGGCTTGGAGACATGCATGATTCACTACTCCTAACTAAGCCCGAGGAAGTTATGATCGCCGCGGTTGTTGGGAGGATCGAGTATGAGTTGGTGCAAAACGGTATACCGGTAAAAGATACGACTTATACAATAGATAGGGAGAAGATGACTCTAACAATAATCATCAAGGCAAAGAAACCGGTTTATCCAGGAGTTAAGATCGAGGATGTTGCTAGAAAAGCATACGAGGAGGCAAAGAAGGAGTGGAGCGGGGAACTATACATTAGGATTAAAACTGGACGCTTTGGAGGTGTAAGGATACCGAAATAAACGATATAAACCAGCCAAGAATAAAGAATTCAACGGAGAAGCCGGGGTGGCCGAGCGGTCGAAGGCGGCGGGCTGCAGGGCCGATCAAACCCCAATAATAGGAGGGGTTCACAGAAACCCGCTAATATCGCGGGTTCGAATCCCGCCCCCGGCTCTATATTAATATGCTCGGATTTGTTTATCCTAGCAGTGTGTCTAGTATTAGCATTATTATGAATCCTGTGAAGAAGCCCGTTGTTGATATGTCATCGTGTCCGTGACTATATATTTCCGGTACTAGTTCGTGTACTACAACGTAGATCATTGCTCCTGCTGAGAAGCTCATTAAGAATGGTAGTAGGAAATCGATTGCTCCCGGGAATAATGCTATTATTCCTAGGGGTATATAGGCTGCTGCAAGCTCTGAGAACCCGCTGAGTACTCCTATGCCTAGTGATTTCGAGTAGCTCCTTGTAGCCCGGTATATTGGGAGGGAGACTGCTAGTCCCTCCGGTATGTCCTGTATTCCTATTGCTAATGCTACGATAATACCATCTATTAACTGATAAATTGTTGAAACCCCGACGCTCATACCCTCAGGTATATTATGTATTATTATTGCTAATGCGATTAGCAATGTCCTGTGTATACTTTTCCTAAGATCAACAGGTCCTTCATACCCTTTAACAATGTGTAGGTGTGGAATACCCTTATCCAGAGCATAGATCACTACCGCGCCGACGATGAAGCCGGATAATACGATTATCATAGGCGAAGACTCGATTGCTGGGAGTAGGAGGCTGGTAAACGATGCAACAAGCATAACACCGCCGGAAAAACCCAGTCCACCGTCAAGAAAGCGTTCACCAACCCTACCACCAAGCAGTACAGGTAGTGAACCGAGCGATGTTAGTAGGGCTGGGATAAGCCCTACGATAAAGATTCTCAACTCGAGGCTAAGTGATAGAAGCCACTCGGTAAACCCTCCAAGGTAGATCAACAATTACACCCATAATTATACACTTAAATATACATGGAATCACCGAGTAAAAACCAAGATATTAGCATAAAAGACTAGATGTAAAATACCTTACCACTACAAGACCCTATTTGCCTAGTAAAAGATTTTCCAGCATATTCATAAATGCCTGAATATTAGTAATGCTGAAATAATCCCATCCCATATGACACGTATTATAACGGTGGCTATGAAGCTTAATTCTTGCTTCTGCCCATCTACTTATAATAGGATAGGGCTAGTTGTAATAATGCTTATTCTATTACTTACCGAAATTTTTCAGCGTCTCTATACTCTTAGTGTTTTTACTAGGATTTACTAAAGCACTTATTCTAAAGGTTTCAGTTTTTAATCTAGTTACCGCTATTTCCTACCAATGCTAACTTCTCTGTATTATTTACAGATTAGTTCATTTTTCTTTTAATGTTATTTCTTGTATTTTCGTCTCGATTTTTATCATGGGCTATTATAGGCTTAGAGTAAATTTATTAATTTCAGGTATGCCCCGGATGTTGACAGTAAGGAGGTGAAATACAATAATGTGATAATGTGAGGGTTTAAATGGTATTTTGACAGCGGGGTGTTGGAGGCTTATAATATTAGGTCTAGTAGTAAGTGGCAGAAAATCTTTGAAGTCCATGTCTTAGACCTGGTAATCGATAAAGAAACCGGGGATATTTTGGAAATACATATAGATCCGGGAAGTACGAAGATCCCAAATTAATCGAATACCTAGAAGACAAGGGGTTAATCTGAGACTTATATTACTTCCGAGACTAACTGGTTCAGGTTAAACATTCCATCCATTATCTCGGCAAAGTAAAAGGAATTTTTCAGGTGATCGAGAACTCGATGCACATTAATAAACTGAATGAAAAATGTGATAACATAAACTGTTCTCTTTTCCAACATATACTCTAATTTTTAAGAAGGAAAAACTAAGTTCTTATGCCGAGACGCGATCCTTTAATAGCTCCACAATATACTTTTAGCTAATAAGTAGAAGTAATTCTAGACAACGGTTTGTCTATTAAAAGTGGGATAAATACAACCATTAATTTTCCTAGATGAACTAAAACGTAGAGAGAAGGGCCCGGGCCGGGATTTGAACCCGGGACCTCCGGGTTTCTGCTACTCCTCCCCTCTTCCTTCATTGGGGAAGGGGTTAGCCACAGCCCGGCGCTCTAACCAGGCTGAGCTACCCGGGCCACTTTTGTGTTGGGCTATGGCTTTTTCGTGGCCTGGGTTCTTCATCGCTTTACTGCTCTTAGTCCGGGCCCTTGTCCTCCACTGTTTTTCGTGGGTATTCTTATTGTTGTGGAGTATTTTATATCTATTACCCTCCCCCTAACTAAGGGTGAGAAATGTGTTGATGTGTGAAAAATACGTGTTTTTATTTTCTTTGTGCTAGGTGTGCGTTTAGCATTAGTATTGCTTGTGGTGTTTCTTTAGTGTATTCGAGGAGTTGTAGTATTTCAGCAAAGCTCTTTTCTTCTTCGACTTGTTCCTGTACGAACCAGTTTAGGAATACTTCGGTCGGTTTATCATCGTGTTTTCTCGCTAGATCTACTAGTTTATTTATGCTCTCCGTTACGTTTTTCTCGTGTTGATAA
>JALWZC010000005.1:0-4079 GCA_027002875.1 Desulfurococcales archaeon | reverse complement strand
CTTGTCTAGTACGACTCTACCGCCTCGATCATTAATGTACTCGTAGAACTTCATAGCATGCTCTAACTCCTCTTCAGCCTGCTTCTTCATCCAGTGAGCGAATCCTTTAAGCCCCTTATAGTCGAAGTATGCAGCCATTGATAGGTAGAGGTATGCAGAGTATAGCTCTGCGTTAAGCTGTTTGTTTAGTGCCTCAAGTAATTCATCGTTAAGCATAATAGTTCACCACTGCTAGTGTATTCCATACTATTTATCAATAATAATGGTTTAGACTCTATTAAACTACTATCATAATTTTACTATTATATTGTTTAATTGTTTAAATGGAAAATAAGATAATAGATTCTGTTCAATACAAATACGAGTTTATAGGAAATATATTAGTGGGGACTCTTTAGCCTCTCCCTCAACTTGATAAGTTTTTCGGGATAATCACTGGCTATACCATCAGCTCCACGCTGATAAGCCTCAATAACTTTATCCTCATCATTAATAGTCCAAACAACAACTTTTAACTTAAGCCTATGCGCCAACTGGTTTGCTTTACGCGTAGCTATCCGGTAATGAGGGAGTACAAGGTCTGCTTTTAGCTTTTTAGCATCAAAGATCCTGCCGGGAGGCTTGAAGTAGATCAGTCCGGTGATTATATCGGCCCGGATCATCTTAGCCGTTGTTATTGCTTCATCGTAGAAGCTTATTATAGCAGTATCTCCTACGTCCCCGTACTGTTCTATAGTTTTAACTACTTGACGCGTTGTATCGGGCTCTTTTATCTCGACAAAAACTCCTATCCTCCCCCTTGTTTTCTCCAACGCATCTTCGAGAAGCGGGATCTTCTCATCGTTACCCATGGTTATGTTTTCAATGATCCATTCATATGTTACATCCCGCACCTTCTTATCAATTCCGTAGACTCTTCTAAAGTTTTCATCGTGGTAAAGTACTAGTAGCCCGTCCCTTGTCATTCTTACATCGAATTCGACAATATCTGCTCCAACCATGATAGAATATTCTATTCCGCTGAGTGAATTCTCCGGATGTACTCCTGCAGCTGTTCTATGACTTACTACTGCGAAGGGCTTCTTGTTTAACCTATCTAGGATCATCATATTCTTCAAGCCATAGCAAGTTATTTCTCAGCAATATAGATTATTACTACTAGAATTATCGGTAATAGAAATAATAAAGCCCCCGCTAAATACAGTGCGGTTTCTCCCATAGCTATGGTTAGTAATTCATAGTTGAATACTATAATTGTTAGTAATCCGGTAATTAATGATAGAATTGTTATTAATAGTGTTAGGAACCTATGTGTCTTTGATAATAGTTCGCCAGTAACATTTAACCTGGTGTATTGTATTATTTTATCACTTATTTTAAATGATCTCTTCAATGCCCAGTATATTACTGCGATATAAGTCGATAGTATGAAAACTGCTTCAGCGGCGAGGTTACTTGTTAATACATAAATATAATCAGCGATAATAGCCATGAGGAAGAATATTAGTATTAGTTCGCCGAATAAGTGGAGTAGCGAGTGGAGAAGTTTTATTAATAGTTCGTATTTCCTGGATGATACTCTTCCATGAATTGATAGTGTGAGCGTGTTTATCGTTTCTCTCAGTCCACGTGGTATAGACCTATATATGCTAACAATTATTCTAATCTTTCTCGAGACTAGGTAGGCGGAGGTGAATGAAGCAATAACTACAGCTAGAGGAATTGCTAACGCAATATCTGACCCTACTAAACCATACTGTAAAGCCTTATATGCGATAAGTAATCCAAGCTCGCTCAGTGTAGATAAGTAAAAACCTGTTTCTAACCCATAAAGTATGCTGTGGCCGCTCATTAGCATTGATGATGTGATCGTGGATAGGGTGTGTATGAAAACCATTAATAGAGATAGCAAAATTGCTTGTATAAATACACCCGTGCTGATATTATAAGATGTAATACTCATCCCGAGACTTATAAAGAATAAGAGAAGAGCGAAACTATTGATCTTCCTAATATCCTCTACTAATTCCCTGTGTGTTCCTGAAAAGGATAAACCAGCTATAAAGGCACCGATAGCTGGTGATGAACCAGCTATGATCGATATATAAGAAAGCATTAATCCATATGTAATAACGATCACAATTCCGCTTTCATCCCTACTTATATACTGACGAAGAAAATCATGGGTAAACCAGTAGGAGATCGTGAATAATATTAGTGGAAACGTAACTGGGGCAATGAGGCTTAACAGTGTATATGTAGGTTTATTAATTGACTCGATCAAGCCTAAAACTATTATCAAAAGTATGTCTTCAACAATAACGACCCGATAAATCAGCTCTTTAACACTTTCCCTAGAAACCCTTCTTTCCTCGATCAGCTTATATGTAAAGGCTGTACTTGAAAAGCTACTAGCAAAACCGAGAATAAGAATTGAAGTAAGTCCCATATTTAAAAGGATCCCCAGCCCCAGCGACATTAATAATGCAATCACAACTTCCATTAGAGCTAAGAGCAGTGGAAAACCAACAATCTCCTTAATCCTATCAATATTAAGCTCGTAACCTATATCAAAAAACAACAATACTATAGCTAGCTCTTCAACACCCTTTAAGAACGACATTGTTTCAGTAGGGATCTTCAGTATTAATGAGAGAAGTATACCTGATAGTAAATATGCAATACTTACCGGTAATCCCTTCCTCTTCAGCGGGATACTTAGGATAAAGCCAAATATTAAGAGTAGCGAGATATAAAGGTAGAATGACGTATCCCCACTAACTATTTCTAGCATAAAACTACTCTCCCGGCCCGGCTATTCTCAATATAATTGTTTTAACGCAAAAACCACAAATTCTAATCTCCACAGCATTATTTTCAATAGGCAATCTTCCAATAGAAGTATCCTCGAGAATATTAGAAACACGAACTTCCCTGATATTGAAATTGAAAGAAACTTTGACACGAGCTTCCCTTTCCAATGGATTATACAATCTTAATACTATGTTATCGCCATGATATTCCTTTTTAAATGCAGATAATAGAATAAAACCATCATTTACCCTAAGGGGCGAAGAGGTCTCCAAACCTTTGTTTTCAATTCCATTATTGATCTTAAAAACATATAGTGGATTTACAACTTGATCGGCTATGCGCGGAATACCTGCTTTCTTAAAACCGTTACGATATGGGTATATACTGTATTCAATAACGACTTCTCCATTACCGCTCAACGGATCCGGTAGGACTGGTGATCTAAGCAGTGATAAACCAATTCCTTCCCTACTAACACTTACACCATGCCTTGTAGGTGAAATTACGGCTAATCCGTATCCTTCACTATTCTCTATAGTGCACCATGAAAGCATTGGGGCTTCATACATCCAGTCAGATACTTTCCTTTTAACGTATCCAAAATGAGTGTCACATATGTATTCGTTGATCCTTGTTTTAGGGTAAAACCATGTTTTAAGGAGTCTCCACTTATTCCTCCATATGATTCTTGTTTTAAAACCTATTCTTCTCGATAACGCATTCATACTTATAGTTTGTTCGATAATGCTGTCCATATACCTATATTTAAACCTTATTTCAACGCTTTTCCCATCGCTATAAGTTACTGCTGAATTTATAGCTTCCAGCTCTTCTCCATTTTCTATTGATTCCTTGTCGATGTTCCATGCATCCCATTCACCAGGTAAATCTTCTGAAACTTTTAGAATGTTAGATTTTTTAGCTAGATATTCATAACCTGCTTCATTATCTATTATTGAAGCTATCCATCCCTTCTTACTGATCCTCACGGTTAAGTATTTATTTTTAACAACATATCCCTCTCCGGATTCTCTAACTGTAATCTTTTCACTCGTCTGTTTAAAATGCGATATATAGTGTTTTGGAATATACATGTATCCTAATGGTGGTACTTCCACTATGATAGATTTCGTATCTTCATCGTCTCGTAAGTATATTATTTCTTTTCTCGAGTAGAGTGTAGGATTATATATGATAATACCTTTTCCTATTGAAGGTACTAGTTTCATTAAGGCTTTATGTATGGTTTTTCTTGTCTTATTAAT
>JALWZC010000004.1 GCA_027002875.1 Desulfurococcales archaeon | reverse complement strand
ATTATTAATGATAAGAATGGTACTATTGAAAGGGAAAGACCAATACTTAATCCTAGTTCTTCAATACTAGATAACTTTTTAGTATAGTTCGGTATTAGTCTCAACGTTACGTAGCCAATTATGAATAATAAGTATATGGATGATAGAAATAGCTTGATTCCGTTTAATATTACGCCACCATTAAGCTGTGCTAAGATAATTGTTACTAATGTCCAAGTTATAACCGTCCAAAACCATCCATTATAATCTAGCCTCATCAAGTACTCGACGAAATCGCTGGGAGGATTTGGATCTACCATTCTATACTTTCCACTGATAATAACTCGGTAAAGTTCTAGTTTTTCTCTAAAATCCTTCTCTTTAACAAGTTCTCCGATCCTCTTATTTGATCCCTCCAATTCTATGGAGCCTCCGCAACTCTTACGTGTATGTGTACCCATTCACCCGTGTACACCCATTCATGAATTCCAGGGTTATATCTCCATAATTCAAAGATTAAGGTAATATTGCTGCCTACATAGTTTCTAGAAACATTAAGTATAAATCGTGGCTTAACTATGGCCTCATCAAGCCCGTTTAGGACAATAACATATTTTCCGAGAGTACTAGTATTCAATGGTTGCTCCCGCGTGGGTATTCTCGATTCCGAAACCTTATATCTGATCTGTAATAGCTGCGGATCTGTATACCCGTTATAGATTAGGAAGCAATAATTTAACTTTTCCCCTACGAAGAATACTTTATCATAGGGTCCCATTTTACAATGAGAGTTTAATAAGCCTATGGATAAAAACGACGGGTTTTCATCATTAACCCTTATACTATTAAAAACAACTTTACCATTTTTAATCGAGTATTTAATGTAGATGTTTGCTCTTAGGATGTAAGCTATACCAATGATCGATATAACTATTACTAGGGCCATCAATACAGCGAAGACTTCTCTATCAAGTAGATCCATTCCTTACCACCCTGTTTCTATATATTCTGATCCATAACCAGATGTAGAGTCGTGGAAAATAATAATAGAAAATGATAGGTATAAATATGAAGAGCGCTATCGATATAGTTTTGACTAATAAGTTTATAAGCGAAGCTTCTCCTACTTTTCCCTTTAGCAACGAAATATTCTGTTCAACTCGCTCGAGATAGTTTAAGAATTCCCTCGTCGATATAGTTCCGTTCTCCCATTTAACTAGTTCAGTATTTAGATTATCAACTAAATCCGTAGTATCTATATGATCTTTATTTAACACGTATATTTTCTCGTAGATAGTCTCAATTCTATGATAGATACTATTGTTACTATTCCTAGCAACTACCGTCGATGAAAGAATGATCACTATTATGAACAGTACTGGGATTAGCCTATTCAACTGTTTGGATGCTTTTTTTATCGTGATAGTCTCTCACCTATTTCATTTATTGGAACATACTTATAACCTATTATTTTTAGAAAGTTTCTTAAGATTAGTGATCTTTTCTGTACTGATCGACTATCTATTAACGTATAATATATTGGAGACGATAATCCTAAGTTTTCAAGGGATTGATTAACATAGCTAGCTATTTTCGAGTGAATACTGAGTATCGTGTTCAATGCTAATGATTTCACTTTACTCAGCGTAAACCCGGTAGCATATTCTCTTGCTGGAAGGGGTTCTACCGGGTCATACTCGTATAGAAAGGTCATGTATTCTTTGTCGAGGGCGTCTAGGAGTATTGTTAATAGTTCATCCGCTCTTGCATGGAGCACGAGTATAGTTGTTCCCGATATTATTGAGAGTGCTAGTTTAAACTCTGGGTCCCGACTAGCTGTTTGGTAGAGTATTTTCATTAACTTGTTTAACTTTTCCTCGAATTCGTTTTTGTTAGATGAATCTAGGAGAGCGATTATTAGTAGGGGTGTTTCACCGCTTCTATTACCTCTTCCGGCTTCCGCTCTTCCGCTTATACTTATTTCATATTCTTTAACAAACAATGTATTCCTAGAAACAGTTTTCTTCCAGTGTATGAGCCTGATAGGGTCTCCGGGTATATAGTATCTTACTCCACGGTATTCACCATACCATTTAGGCCTTCTCATGGGAAGCTTGCCCATTAATGACTCTAGTAGTGGCTTAAAGAAAGAAGCCGAGTAGCCGGGGACATTGAGTAGTTCACCCAGCAGTTTCTCAGCTGTTTCCCTAGTTAATGGTATCTCTTCGGCTATTTTCTCCCCCCTTCCCCTGATAATTACTGCTTCACCCCTCAGTGTTTCAATAATGCTTTTCAGGAGGCCTTTGCGGCGTGCAGAAGCCCTAATATCCCTTATGATCTCAGGTGTCCGTGGTAGTGCGGTGACTGTACTCTTAGACCTAAATAATTTACGAGAGGATAAGCCCCATTTATCCCTTGAATAAACCTCTAAAGATAGATTGTGTTTACCAACTCTATTTATCGAATAGTAGACTATGGTGTAACCTTTTAAGTCTTCGTGAATGTCTTTGATCAGTGAATTGTTTATATAATAGTCTAATACGTAGTTATTATAAGGTTTTTCCACGCTGAATATGAAGGATTCTTTTTTATTTACGATTAACTTGTTAGGTATATGTATGGGCTTCACAGTTATGTTTTTCATCTTCATGTAGTGATAAGTTGCAGCGGCTATTATAAAGACGAAACCTGTCACAATTGGAATAATATATATGGGGATAATCGGGACGAATACGCTTAGTGATAGTAGTGTTTTAACAAATACTGTTGAAGTATTCCCCAGATATATCGTCCTCGACGAAGATTGATCAACAAATAATGGAAGCGAAATAATGAGTAGAAGCGTAGATAAGGCTATTAAGCCCGGAAAAACGGATAATCCTAGGGATAATCCAAGTATTGGGTACGGCCCGATATATTTACCCGAAGAAAACATAGTTATTAGTAGTAATATAGTAGTTAAACCAAGTAAAACAGGCGCTAAAACGGCTCCTGGATTAATTATTGGGGCAGTGAATGAAAACATTGATGCAAGGATATAAACGTATAGGTACCATAAGGGAACGCTCCTCTCTGTTGTACGCCCAGTAATGTAGAATAGAACCGGGAGACTTAATAGGTGTAAGGCTATACTGAGGAGGTTTTTATCTAAACTATTAATTCTGCGATAAAGATCTATCCTCCAGAGCTCTATAGGGCTAAGTTTAAGGTTACCTATATACAGATAAATTTTCGAGGGGAACCTTTTAATTAGTCCAATATTTCTGTTAAATAATTTATTTGCTAGTATTTTGACCGATGATAAGTACACTATCTTGCTATTATTGATTCTTGCGATAAATCCTACAGTAATATTGCCCATGGGTTCACCTAGTGTATATGTATGATCATTGTTCTCATCGGCGTATGCATAATCTGAGGACTTTATTAGTGATAATATTCTACGACTAGAGTAAACCATGATCGGGTGAACATAGCTTCCGACGATTTTTCCGCCCGCGTATGAAAGAATTGGGTCAAACCTGTTTTTATCGTAGTGATATATATTATCGATAACGTAGTATTTGTAGAACACGACCTTAATACCTATTTTCTCGAAGAAGAACTCGGCATATCCTCCATCATCAAGTATTATTAGTGTTATATTGCGTTTTAGGAGTTTTAATAAAGAGATGCTGGTGTTGCTGCTAATACTTTCTCTTAATGGTAGTATTACTACTCCACCGTCAATGCTTTTAAGCTCATTGTTATAGATTAGTATCTTATCGGAATTTTTCATAAGTAAAGAGTAGCCGTTATCGCTTGTATTTAGAAGGCTATAGGGGGTTGTCGTCGGTAAATTGATTATTACCGCGGTGCTTAGTATGATAATAAATGATAGTAGTAGTTTACCTGTTTGGCTTTTAAGCATTTATTGCCCACCGGTTAAAACTGATAATAGCCTGTAAAGTATTATCGTAAGGAATACTGTAAGCAGTACTATATCTATTATATGAATCCCCTTTACCCTCCTTAATTCACTTCCAAAGCCTGATATTAGGAAGTAAAGGAGTACCGCAAATGATACATAGACTTCGGGATTTTCTACGTGAAGTAATACTAGGATAACGTTTCCGAGGAGTATGAATAGTCCAAGTAATAATATGTCTTCATCGAGTTTTCTCAATAATTCTTCCCTCAATCACATATTTTTCATTACTTAGTTCTTCATGTGTTACGAGGAATACTTTGTCTATACTTTCTAGAAGGGTTTGTAGTATAGTCAGTCTTAGCGGGTTTAATGGTCCTTTAATGTATTTATGTATAGATGGTGTTATACCTTCGAGAACTATTCGTAATTTACCTCTACCACTTTCAACAGTTATCCCTCTAGATAATCCCAATGATTGCAGTTTCACCCTTAGATCAATTTCACCTGTCTCAGTAGAATTTTTACGGGAATATAGGGTGAGATAGGGTTTACCTCCTACTGCACCAATACCTACCATCAATTTACCACAGTCAAGGTATTCTTCGGAAATAGCTATAAGTCCTCTTGACGGACAAGTATAGATAACGTGTTTTTGATTTAAGCCTAAGTCTTCTAGTAATCTATTATAATGATTTATCGTAATAGAAGTATAGCTTGAAAGTATTTCTTCTAATGGACTTGTTATTGTCACACCCAGCATCAATATTACAAATCCATAAACCACTAATGAGAAACCTATTCCGGCAACCATATAGTTATTTATAATAAACCCTATAATTGTGAAAATCAACGAAGCTATTACAATGTTAAAACCCAGTATGACATATTTACGATTCAACGAATACCCCTACTTTGGAACATCTATCTCTAAAAGCAGCTTGTCGATGATATCTAAAGGCGTAATACCCCTTAGTTCATACTCCCTCTTTAACACAATTTTATGAGGTATAACATATCTAGCAGTTATTTTAACATCATCGGGTATTACATAGTCACGGTCATTGATTAAAGCATAAGCTTTAGATACTCGGTATAAGTGAATTGTTGCACGGTGACTGGGCCCGATCATTACTTCATCGGAATTTCTTATCTTTGAAACAAGTTTTACAATGTATCTGATGATCTTTTCGTCAACGAATATATTTGTATCGATAAAATCCCTTATGTTACGAAGCGCATCAGTTGTCGAGATAGGATTAATATCGGGTTCAGACTTGTAGAGTTTATCAGACCGCGTAGCTATTAGTAGTTCTTCGGAAGGATCGTTATATTCTACGTGTAGCCTTGCCCAGAAGCGATCTCTCAGAGTAATCGTTAATGGATAGACTCCTACTTCAACATCAACAGGTACTTCCGTTGCAAATACATGAAAGGGATCCGGGAGTCTGTGTGTTACTCCATCAATACTTACCTGGTTTTCAGCTAATGCTTCAAGAAGAGCTGATTGAACTCTTGGGGGTGTCCTATTGAGCTCGTCGAACATTAGAAAGTTTGCAAAAACCGGGCCTTCTATAAATGTCCTCGTACCGTCTAGTCGATAAATATAATAACCTGTTAGATCAGTTGGTAATAAGTCCGGATTCCCCTGTACACGTTTGAATTCCCCTTGAAATACTTTAGCAATAGATTTTACAAGTAGGGTTTTAGCAGTACCGGGTGGGCCTTCTATAAGTATGTGCCCTCCAGCGTATATTGTGGATAAGACGATCTTTATCTCATTTTTCTTTCCAACAATTACTCGCTCGAGTTCTTCGAGGACTTTGCGAGTTATTAACTCTATTTCATTAATATCCATTGCTTTATATCACCGGGTAAATACATGTGTCCAGTGGTTTATTCTGTGGATTATTATTTTCTTGATCATGAATAGTCTCCCTAATTAAGATTTAATTGAACCGTGTAGGAGGCTGGCTTTAATCTTTTTCCATATTTCGCTACGGTAGAGTATTGATGCTATTAACGTTATGAAGCCCGTTATTATTGTCGTATTCATAATCAGCATTATGAAGGGTAATGGTGTACCCGTTGTCTTCCCTCCTTTGCCTATTTCTGTGAAAATACTTCGCATATTCCTAATGTTTTCATCGATGTTCCTCGTAGAAGTGAATAGGGATACTCTGATATACATTGTTGTTTCCTTGTTATTGATTATTACCGGGTATTTATAAATCGTATATCCTAGCAATAGCTTCCTGTTATTCTTTAATATGATCATGTAGTTTATGATTAGACCATGCAGAGATTCACTCCAACTCTTCTCAATCCTATATCCCTGCGCTGTAAGGCAAACATACCACCCATGGAAACGACCGGGATTCTCGGCTAACTCTAAGTATCCCGTATAAGACGAATCACCATATCTCACATTAATACTTCTCACATCAAGTGCTCCAAGAGCTTCTCCAATTATTGGTTGAGGAATACTTTTAACTAATGCATTACTTGTTTCATTAAAAACTACGATTGAGGGGTTAGATAGTAGTTTTGTAAAACTCGTAGTAGGTACAGGTTGGGAGACGTAGGATGATGAAACATTTATGAGTATTATGAATAGGGCTAATATTGCTAGGATGCTAGTGTAGGGAATATACATTCTCGGCTTAACTACCCGCTTAATAACTATAGGTCCTAGTTTTGCCTTTAACCCGGGTAGCCTCAGCCTGCTAATGAATAATATTCCGACGATTGTCGCGATCGATACATAGATTAGCGATGGAAAACTATGGAAAGCACCAATTGCTTCCTGATAACCCATATTACGAGCAATCCATACGATCATTGCTAACCTTAGAATATTCCCAACAAAAACAGTTAAAGCGGATGAAATAGCAGCCAGAATCGTATAGATGATCTTTCTTATGGGAGGATCTACGGATTCAGCTGCGAGATACAGTATTAATGGGAGAAGGGCTAGTATACTTAGCAGGCTAGTTATCCCACTACAAACCGGGGCAACCCTGAAAAGCCTTATAAAGCCATCTTTATCAACTACTTTCAACGCAGTATAAACCCTTGTCTCAACGATGCCCGAACCAGTAATAATAGCGGCAGACTTTGTTACTATGGGTGTTAACTCGTATGCAGCTGACTGTATGTAGTCCATAGGTAATGGAACCATTGAGAATAGGAAGATAAGTACTAGAAGGGGGATCCACCAGCGATCAAATCTTAACACAACTACTAGTAGACCCCATACAAATAGTACTAGGGAAATAATTGATAGTTGAAGTATATATTGGGGATTCAGTAGCGTTAAGGAGTAGAAGGATGCTGATAGTACAAGGGAAATTATACCAGCAAGCATTTTCTCCGGGTAAAACCGGTCTTCAATCTCAGTATGTTTAACCAGTATTTTGAAAAGGGTGAAGAGTGTGAGAGGTATTAATATTAAGAGATACGTATATTCCTCAACACTAAGTAGTGAGTAATACTCGAGGAGATGGGGAGTATAGTAATTGTACATAATGATAACAATTACCGAAACTAGCACCGCGAGCAATACTATTTTATTCATATTTTTCAACCAATACTACAGTGAATATATGCGTTTTAATATACTACTCCCAACAAGTTCCTAGAGGTTATATGTGTATTGATAAAAAGCTTTAATTCACTAATAATGGTATTGACTCTTACTTCACTAGTAGTACCCTACATACCCAGCGTTAAGAGTGGTTTGGAAATAATTTATGTTTTATTTGTCATGAGCATAGCATTTACTATATCACACATGCTAAATTTGAGTGAAAGATACTGGATGTTACCCGGTATAGTCCTTATAGGCCTTCTCCTCAATGGTTTTCTCGATAGGAGCGTTATATTATTGATACAGTACTTGATACTGTTCATTATCTCTTCCCTATATACAACCCAGGTGATCCATGCGAATGAGAACCAAGCAGTAATATATTTATTAGTGCTACTGGTATCCGGTTTAGTAGGTTTATTCCTACATGTATGGTATGTATTATGGATTATGATTGGGCCACTAGCTGAATACTACGGTTCGAAAACAGTAATCGTTACTAGAACATATTCCGATATGCTAGTAATTAAGTTATTAATACTTCTAAGCTTAGGGCTACCGTTAAGCTTAGTATTAATACCGCTAGCAACTACACTTATCTATCCATGGATAAAGGAAAATATCCTATCGTTCTCGATAGACACCGGGGTAAGGCTACTTTACACTATCACTATACAATTTTTCTAGGGGGTTAATACTATGAGGAACTTAAAGACATACTCAATCCTAATATTGCTATTAGCATTGATCTCTATCTCAGTAGGCTTGACTAACGATGAAATAGATCCGGGTCCTTACCTTGTATATTTGAAGGATGTATTGAATAATATTTTGAATGAAGAATATTTATTAGCGATGAATAGATCAATAATAGCGATGAATTTCGATCTTCCGGGAAGAATAAAGCTGAACAACAAGCTCCTATATACTTACCTATACGATGTATCTAGGCTTCTCTACAAAATATCTAGTGGAAACTATACAAGGGAAGACGCCTACGAGCTTTATCGGTTGAGGTTTAGGCTTGACAAAATCCTTGAAGGGTACATATATTCTATGACAAATATGGTACCAGATAAAGCGACTGGATATGTACTACGTAAGCAGCTACTATTTATAAAGAATACTTTAATGGAGATGATCGAGTATATTGTAGTACTTGCTTTCAATAAGATAGGGGGAAAATACATAGTATCTAAATTAATCGTACCACCAAAAGTAGTTCCTGGAACTACCATAGCTAGTAAACTCATCGTAGAAGCCAATACTACTACCACTACCATAGAACAACTGAATATTACGCTATCAGTTACAGCTGGATTCTATAAAGGCAGATCAACCTACACGGCAAGTAATCTAGAAGCCCGCAATGGTAAGCTTGTTTTCCCTATAAGTATTAATGTGCCTGGAACCGAGAAAACTATCAGTATGCCTAGAACGATTGTATTTACTGCACTAGTCGAAATAATAACTGAAAACAAGACTGTTCGAGGATTTACGATTAATAGAAGTCTTTATGTTTTCGAGGAACCCTTAATTTTCTTCGACATACCTGCAATTGTTAGACCTGGCGGAAACTTAACCTTAAGGATTTATTCCAAGGCGATCTATCCGCTTAATGCTACGCTGTATATCGATGTCGTAGATGAAGAGCATTATTTATCAATGATCACGATTTATCCCGGTTTGCATAAGTATACTGTCCCGTTCCAAAACGTATCTAGGGGGATTCATACTTTATTCATACATGTAGACCCTTATGGTAGATATATTAGTGTTGGATACAGTAAAGCCCTAGCCGTCACCGGAGTCCCAGCCGACGTAAAAACGATAATGCCCGACTTCATACTAGCTCCACCCTATGACATGATAATATCAGTTACTACTAACACACGCGGAATACTACGCGTTTATAT
>JALWZC010000003.1 GCA_027002875.1 Desulfurococcales archaeon | reverse complement strand
CATTTAACTAGTTAGTTATTAAAACGTTTTAGTATTAAACCGCTGCAGGTGCTAATAAGTATTTAACCCTACCCTCTCCAAGGCTGAATTCTAATTCTAAGGGCATATCTGAAGAGAACCTTAGTACTGCTAGTTCCGCTATCTTCGTCAAGTTAACGATGTATTTCAGGTATTCCAGGTTGTATATTGATTTACTAGGCTCCTTTACTACTAGCTCCATCAAAGCGGGAGAACCCTTTACAAGCTTTGTCTCCGTAATACTTGCCCCTCTCCCACGCATAAATAGCGTTTCCTGATCTGGCGCTTCTATTTCTAGAAGATCCCCCACCGCTTCAGCGTCTTTTATAGCGTGGCGTATCACGTCTACGAGTAAGTGAGCTTCAACATTAAATTCCAGCTGCGCCTCCGGTATTTCCGGAACTGTTACTTCCAGGTTTCTAAACCTATACGTCCTCCTAATAGTTGATTCTATAATGATCTTTACGTTTTCCTCGTCAACCTCCATTACGAACTTATCTCCTTTCTTCACCTTCTTTAACAGTTTTGCTAGATTCGCTGTTGATAAACCGGCTATTACTTCTTCAGGTACTTCGTATTCGATAAATGCTGTAGGTGGTAGGAATATGTCTATTAATGCAACTCTTGCTGCATCTATTGCTTTAACATATACACCGTCCGGCGTTATCCTAAAGGCTACCTCGTCTATTAGTTTACCCAATACCTCTATAATCGTCCTCATATACTTTGCTTCCGGATATGATATCCTAGCCATTACTGATCACTTCAAACATTTTCACTAACCCTATATATTCTTAACACTTCTTTAATAAATAAAAACCACGTGGACCTACGTGTTTTCCCCGCCAATCATTAATGGTTGTACGTTATAGATATCCACGACGATGTCAAAATCTATTAAGACCTGGTTGAGCTCTTGTATCGAGGCTATTAATACGCCATTATAGACTCTCAGCCTAGGCGTTGTAAGCGTTATTATGACGGGATAGGCTTTCCTCAAGTATCCGAGAAGCCGGTATCTAGGCTTCACCCATGAAAGGTATTTTAATAGCTTAATAACCCTCGTCCTCTGCTTATCGGCGATCTCCATTAATGCAGACCTAGATACTCCGCGTGTCCAATGCTTACAATCAATAAATATTCCCCGGCCACTCCCCGGATCGATCCCGACTACATCTATTTCAAGTCTTACCGGTTTAGTCATTAACAAGTTCCTTATAACCCTATAATTATGCGCTGCTAGTATCTTTGCCGATAGCTCTTCGAAATCCTTCCATGAAAGCCACCTTGCAACTTTTTTGAATGATAAGCCCCTACGGATAAGTTGATCGGCTAGCTTGATTGGTTCAACAACGATAATCCTGTTATCATCAGTGAGGCTTAATACATCCCTGTATTCGCTAACTACGCGTTTAATAATCGACTCGCTAACTCCTAGTTCTTCAACTAGCTCTTTAACCCCTACGTTTCTCTTTTCCAACAATTTAAGTAGGAGTTCTTCGAGCAAGCCTCTACATCAACGTGTCTCCACTATTTTTAAACCGCTGTACTTGTAGTTAATATCGATTTACAAGGGGGAATAAGTATTCATATGGTGTAAAGGTATTGGATGTCCGAGACATACCCTTACTAGGTGATGCCCGTAAAGAATTGTTGAAAGAAGTAGTTAAAGACTATTTCGTAAAGAAGGATATGACCGTCTGTGAACTCGTGGAAGCACTTCGTGGAGCCCATGGCTTTATGGCTGGCCACGTAGCCCGTGCATCGGAGATAATTGCCGAGATGTGGATGGATGAGAAAACGACACGCTTCCTCTCATTCACCGGTAACCTCGTATCTACTGGTTTACGCGGCCTGCTTGCACAGTTAATACATGAAGGATTCGCGCATGCCGTAATAACAACGTGTGGAACAATAGATCACGATATAGCTAGGGGGACAGGGCACGAGTACTATAAGGGCGATTGGGGAATCGATGATGCAATGCTACGCATGATTGAAATACATAGGCTAGGCAATGTCTTCATCCCTATGGAAAACTATGGTCTAGCCATAGAGAAGTTTACTAGAAACCTCCTAGATGAATTAACTAAGAAGAAAAAAGAGTGGAGTCCCAGCGAGCTACTATACGAGGCTGGTTTGAAGATAAATGACCCGTATAGTGTACTACACGCCGCCTCGATAAAGAATATCCCCGTATTCGTACCCGGAATATTCGATGGATCCTTCGGGACACAATTAGTAATAAACAGCCCCTTCACCGGGTTAAAGGTTGACTTGATCAGTGATGAGAAAAGAATCATGGATATGGTGTTTGGCTCAGAGATGCTTGGAGCACTAATTATAGGTGGCGGTATAAGCAAACACCACACGATCTGGTGGGCTCAGTTTAAGGATGGATTAGACTATGCAGTATATGTTACAACTGCTGTAGAATACGATGGTAGCCTTAGCGGTGCACAGCCGAGGGAGGCTATTAGTTGGAATAAGATCAAGACTAGTGGTAAACAAGTAGTGGTTTATGGCGATGCAACTGTCCTATTACCGCTGATCATTATTGGTGCTAAGTGTATTTTGGAGGGTAAAAAGTAGTTTTGATCAAGGTACACCTTGGGATCGATGACGTTGACACTCCATACGGCGGGTGCACTACTCACTTCACGGCTAAACTATTAGCCAAATGGATAAAGTATAGACAAATACAGCTAATCGATTACCCAAACCTAGTAAGACTAGCACCGGGAGTTCCCTGGAAAACGAGAGGTAACGGCTCACTAGTTCTCAGAATGACTGTACCCAGTATAGACT
>JALWZC010000002.1:1012-9488 GCA_027002875.1 Desulfurococcales archaeon | reverse complement strand
GCTATATAGAGAGGGAATTCTATTTTTATATTATCTATTCTAAACTTTAACATTGCAATATAGACTCTATCGCTCCCTCTTGCGAATTCGGGTCTTTCACGATATAAGTTATCGTTTCTAACCGGCATCTTGTCTGGTAGTATTAGTTGTACAGTTGATCTATTGTCTATTAAGGGGGGTATGTGGTAGATTATTGATAGTGGTGATTCAAACTTTCTATTAAACACTCTTACCGGTAGTTCAACCCACCCTTTACCAGTATATGCTCCAATTCTGATAGCGTATGGTGATTCGTTAATTAAGTGTATTCCGATGGCTTCAAGCTTCGAAACCGGTATCTCCATGAATCTTCCTCCCAGTAAGTACTCGTAGGCTTTAACGTGATCGCGTGCTAAGTCGATATGGGCTATTGAAGCAGCTGTCTCAACTAATTTATAGTAATTATACTTCCTAAGTAGATCGCGGGGGCTTGGCGTACTTTGTTTTTCGCTGCTTCCAGTTGATGTATAGATGAAGAATGACGACAACACTATTGTCACTATTATGAGGATAGCTAGGAAACGATGTTTGTGCATCCTTCCCACCACATTATTTTTTTGCAACTGATATAAAAATATTACTGTATAATGATTATGGGTTTAGGGATAGGTTAATATCCCCGAGGGACAGTATGACAACTCGATCTGATTGTTACCGGTTATCTTAAGGGGATTTATTACATTGAGTTATTATATTGCCGTTGATATTGGGGCTACTAATACTAGGATAGCGCTTGGTTCTAGGGATGGGTTCCTGGATAAGGCTGTTTATCGTACTCCTCGAAGCGGTGATGAATACACTGTTGCTAGGATGATTCATGGGGTGATTATTGAAAAGTATGGGGCATTACTGGATAGGGTTAAAGCTATCGGTATCGGGACTATCGGGCCCCTAGACCTCGGGGAGGGTAGGGTTGTTAATACTCCAAACCTCCCGATACATAGCTTCGAGCTTAGAAGGCCATTATCCGACTGGCTTGGTAAACCGGTATATGTTCTGAATGATGCTGTTGCGGCTGTGCTTGGTGAGAAGTATTATGGGCTTGGAAGAGGCTACGATAACATATTATACATTACGATCAGCACCGGTATTGGGGGTGGAGCAATAGTAGACAACCACCTACTACTGGGTAAGAAGGGTAATGCACACGAAGTGGGACACATCGTAGTAGAGTATGACAGCGATATACCATGCGGCTGCAGAGGCTACGGACACTGGGAAGCCTATGCTGGAGGAGGAAATATACCGAGGACTGCTAGGATACTAGCAGAGAAGCACTGGAAGGGCCCGGAGACGAGGGCTTATAGGGAAGCAGTCATGGAGAGGCTCACACCGCCAGAGCTATTCACCCTATACCGTTCCAGAGACTCCTTCGCGGAATACATTGTTGAAAAAATCATTAAAGCAACAATAGCCGGGCTAGCCTCGGCAATAAACACTTACGACCCGGAAATAGTAACGCTCGGCGGGAGCATATACCTCTACAACCAAGACGTATTTAAGGACAGGGTTAAGCAGGGGGTTTTAAAACACGTAGTAACAGATCCCCCATTAATCGAGACAACACCGCTCGGAGGAGACATAGTATTATATGGAGCACTAGCACTAGCAGCAAATCCTCCACGAGAACTACTAGCCCTCTACAAGTAACCATGGTCTATCGGATACAGCGATATACATAATAGTTAATACCCAGTATATGATTCAGCATACCCCTAAAAGCTAAGCATATAGTTTCCGGGGTTGACTGCTTGGAGCCTAGTAGTGGGAAATGGTGGGATAAACCGGTTAGAGTCCTCCAGTTCAACATCGAGGACCGCTATGGTAGATACGTATCCTCAATAACCGGCCGGGAACTGGTGGAGCTCGCCAAGGACCTGCATGCTAACGTATTGGTAATCTTTGCCCGAGACCCCTGGGGCAGGATCTTTTACCGTGGAGGTAGGGTTGGGCCGGAGCATCCTAAGATGAATGGTGATATTGTTAGGGAAGCAGTTGAAGCCGGGAAGGAGCTTGGTGTTCGTGTAGTTGTAATGGTTGGACACACTGCTAACAAGCATCTGTATCATCTCCATAGTGATTGGGCCCAGGTAAACCGTAACGGTGAACCAATACTACTTGAACACGTACCCTTCGCAGTACAGAGATACGAGCCTGAATGGCCCCAGCTATGCATTAACAGTCCATTCTACGAGCACATCAAGGAGGAGATCAGGGAAGCCCATAGTTTAGGAGTGGACGGAGTATTCCTAGACAGCTTCAGGTACCAGCCGGATATTGAGAGGGCTTGCTACTGTGAATGGTGCCATAGAAGGTTCAGGGAGGAACACGGCTACGAGATGCCCAGGGAGCCTGCATGGACTGATAGTAAGTGGCGGAGCCTTTGGGAGTGGAGGTACCGGGTTGTTGTCGAGAAGATTAAGGGGTTGCATGAAGAATCTAAAAGGATTGATCCCAGAAAAGTATTCATGTATAATAGCCATCCCGGCGGGTGGGCTGGTAGGACTAACCGAGTAGTAGAGATGGCCAGAGACTATATCGACGTAGTATTCGCCGAGTGTAGTGAAGCAGACCACCAGCCCCCCGGGTTTATCACTGAGATGACTAAGCTTACAAGAGCTATGAGCGGTGGGAAGCCTGTTTGGAGTAGTAGGAACTACTTCCACCTATACCGCACCGTCTCATCAACGACTCCACTGGCTATTAGGCAGGGGCTTAGGGAGGCAATACTTGGAGGGGGATCGCCTTGGCTACTAGTATTCAGCATAAGCTACCGTCAAGACCCCGACACGCTGAGGGCTGCTAGGAAGGTTTTCATGGAGCATGAGAAGCTCGAGGAATACCTCGACGGAGCCGAGCCATTGTATTATGCAGGCATACTGGTATCACACTATACTCGAGACTATTATGGTAGGGAGCACCCTGAGAGATACGTGGATGGCTTCCGGGGAATATACTACGCGTTAATGCATAGTCATCTACCGGTTGAGTTTGTTAGTGAGAGGGATGCTGAGGATCCCGGGTTTCTCTCGAGGTTTAGGGTTTTGTTCGTCGAGACAATGGTTTGTATGAAGAGAAGTATTGCTAGGAGCCTCGAAGAATACGTTAGAAGGGGAGGGAGACTATACATATCATACCTATCAGGTACGAGGGATGAATACTGCATCCGTAGATACGACTACCCCTTCCCCGAAATAGTAGGCGGCAGACTCATCGGTGTATTGAGGAGGCCTTGGAGCTACATAGTCTTGAAATCCAAGAAACACCCCCTGCTAAGGAACGTTAAGAGACTATTATTATGGGGTGATATGAGCTACGAATTCATCGAGCACCGTGCAACGCCAAACATGGGCTACCACGCAATACTAGACTACACAATCGGCGAAGTACTCGGATGGGTCGGGGTACCATCAACTGATTGGGGACACGAATACACCCTGGGAAGATCACCTCCAGCAATAGGTGCTAGGACTAATATTCCAGCAATAATAACGAACACGGTTGGAGAAGGAAGAACAGTCTACTTCTCCGGCCAGCTTGGAAGACACTACTGGAGAACAGGACTACCAGAATACCATAACCTGATCAAGAACACCGCATATTACTTAGCCGGAGAACCACCAGTAGAGATCGAGGCCCCCGAAACTGTTCAATCCCAAGTAATGGTTCAAGACGACCGATTAATAATACACCTACTAAACCACACCTATAATCAGAGAGTAATGGCTATGGGGATCGGAAGGATTAAACAACCATTACCACCCTACAGCAGCTTCGAAGCAGTACACCCACCAAGAACAATAATACCACTAGGAAACATTACGATAAAAATCAAAGATCCCCAAGACAAATACTGGAAAGCATACAACCCATTAACAAACAAAGAATACATACTCGAAAAAACAACACCAGAAACAAAAACACTCAAAAACATAAACGTAGAAGAATACACAGTAATCATAATACAACCAAAACAATAAAACAAAAACAAGAAAACACCGATGAAAAACACACCATCAATGATCAACTGTACAAAAACAACAACAGTTTAACGTATTAGTTAACAATTACTAAGACTACATAACAATTCTACAATCGTGGTTAATCAGTGATCTAACTATACGCAATAACGGTATCACTCCCTTATACAACCCGATCACTGATTAAACATAATAAGCAAACAGAAAAGCTTAAATACCACCCCGAAGAAGAACATAATCAGCGTAGCAACTACAGAATTGAAGGCCGATGAAGAAAGTATTTATTACGTCTATGATTCTTGGGTTGAGCGTAGCAACTACAGAACATTTCATTAAGTCTTTGTACATTGTTCTAGATTTGGAATAGTATATTGGTGATCTATACCAACCGAACCCGTGGTTCCTCGATGAAGAGGGGCGTGGTTGGGATAAGCATCCCCGATAAACCATAAAAATATTTAAACAACCACGAAATCCAATAACCTCAGTAGCAACCAGAAAGAACTGAAAGCATTACAGCCACCTTCTACGCTTCTGCTTATTCTGTTGTTCTAGTAGCAACCAGAAAGAACTGAAAGTTCCTATAAGTCAATCGCCGGAGAATCGATGGATCCTTAAGGGCTAATAGTAGCAACCAGAAAGAACTGAAAGGTCTATGTCGATAACGGGGTATCATTAAAGCGTTGCCCGGCTAAAATAAGTAGCAACCAGAAAGAACTGAAAGTATAGACTATGTGGGATAACCTGGCCCCACCGAGTAGTAGATAGGCTGTAGCAACCAGAAAGAACTGAAAGATCTCTGCAACCGTTAAGGCAGTGTCTCCGACGGCGGCAAGGAATGGTAGCAACCAGAAAGAACTGAAAGCATCAACGAGTTTAGACCAGGAGCGGAGCTACTGGGATGGTGTAGGAGGTAGCAACCAGAAAGAACTGAAAGGTGTCTCCCACCGCGGCGAAGAATGCTAGGTAGAACAGTGGGGCTGCTGTAGCAACCAGAAAGAACTGAAAGGCCGGACAATGTGTATATCTCGTATGCGCTGATTATTGCTGCAGCATGTAGCAACCAGAAAGAACTGAAAGTTCATAGGATTCGAATTCTCTACGTGCGTAGAGTTCCTTAACGTCTTGTAGCAACCAGAAAGAACTGAAAGGACTTCGAGGTCGCATGGAGACAGGTGAGCTTCGATAAATACAATATTGTAGCAACCAGAAAGAACTGAAAGTCTGCACGTATTCCCATGATACTTGTTCCATAATGATTCACCTAGAAGAGTAGCAACCAGAAAGAACTGAAAGCACTCTTAACATTGATCCTAGCTGAGTCTAAGAGGAAACGGTGAAGATAATAGTATAAGGTTTTTATTCATTAGTACATTCCTATGCTTCTAACTCCTTCCTTAAGCATTTTATGGTATTGGTTTTGGAAGTAGGCTATGCTTAGTAATAGGTATGCTAGCCCGTAGGCTGTTCCTATTATTAGTGTCTGGTTTACTGGTAGTAGTGTTGGTGTTCCGAGTAGGCTGTTCCTTATGAGTTCGGCTGGGTAGGCGTAGGGTGTCATCAAGGCGATCTCGGCGGCTACAATTGGTAGTTTTACTAGTGGTACTAGTCCACCGGTTGCTATTGGTAGTATCCAGCTTGTTAGCTCCATTACGGGCCCACTAGTACCTACACTGATCACTGTTCCCCCTAGGATTAAGGAGTGTGCGAATAATACTATTGCTAGCAGTGCTAGGCCTGCTAATAGTATAAGTGGATCAGTTACTAGGAAGGCTGGTGGAGCCATTATAGCTGCTAATACGAGATATGTTCCACCAAGTGCTAGCACGAGCCATGTCAGGCTGATCGGTGCTACGCCGGCGTATAACACTAGTATGTTCCGGCCGCTAGCAACTACGTACTCGAGTATCCCATTCCTAATAAGCCACCTAATCTCCCATGCCCAATCCCATGTAGCCGTGCTGTAAGAGGAGAATACTAGTACTGCTAGGAAAGCATAGCCAGCGATCAATCCCTTATCAGTATTTGGCGGTGTGAATAGGCTTATCGGTGCGATGAATAATAGTATCCATAGACTCATCGATAATACGCTGTATAGGAATCCGCTCCTACGGATCAGCTCCGCTGTAACATATGCTTTTAAAACAGCTTTTACACCCTCGATCACTCCGTCTTCACCCCATGCTTCAGCTTATTCCTCTCCCAGAGGCTGATCGAGTATACTCCGGCGGGTATATATGCTATGAATAAGCCGATCGCCGCACCGAAAAGCATTAAGCTATACGTTAAGTCAAGCCTCCCGATCAATAGTCTCTGCACAGCTTCAACAACGTGGCTTGGAGGCACTAGTGCTGATGCAATATATGCTCCGAGAGGCATTAGGAACCTTGGATAATAAACTCCCAAGAGGATTAATAGGAGGGGCCTCAATATGTTCAAAACCCTCCACTGCTCCTTCCCATAAGTATAGATCACACCAATAACAGCCATGATGAAGGGCACAAACACGATCGTGGCGACAAGCGTCATAACTATCACAGCTAAAGACTCTATAAGGCCGTAGAAGCCGTAGTACCAGATCATTAATGGTAATAGGCTCGTCAACCCTGTTATTAAGGCTATAACAAGCCTGGGTAGCGGGACTGCTAGGAAACGGTAGAGCCTTGGTACGGGGCTTATGATCAAGTATGGTGTTATGCCGAGCCAGTCGTCATAGAGAGGCCTCCATAACAGGTCATCACTACTACCAAGAACAACCATTAAAAGATAACCGCTTGCTAGGAAGAATATTTCTGGTGCAACGCCGAGCCTTTGAATAAATACTTGCCGGCTCCCAACACTATAACCAATGATGAGTATGAATACTAGGAGCATGTAGGGGTATAGGCTCATCATGATCAATATGTGTTTACGCCTGAAAATCTCAGTAAACAAAGCGTAAGACTCGGCCCATAAGACGTTTAGGAAGAGGCTAAGCCTACTCAAACCCCGATTCCCCTCAATTATCCCGGGCTACCTGCTCGTCTTTCCCGCGAAGTAAATGAATACATCCTCCAAAGTGGGCTCCTCGATCTTTAACGAGACGATCTCGTAGCCGTTTCCCACGAAATTCTTAATCAATGGGTCAAGTATCTCCTCCGGCTTCTGTATATTAATACGGATCGAGAGTAATCCATCGATAGGCTTCGCCTCGTACTTCTCAATGCCGAGGCTCTTGATCAATTCTCCTACCCGTTGATCGCCCTTCACAACTATATTAATCGTTTTCAGCCTCGGTATCATGTTCTTTAATTCATCCGGTGTTCCCTCTGCAACGATCCTGCCCTTATTTATCAACAGTATCCTATCGCAGACTATTTCCGCCTCGAACATGTTATGGGTTGTATATAGTATTGTTTTACCCTCTTCATGCGCTAGCTTCTTAACAAGTTCGCGTATACGCCTACTACTCGGAGGGTCGAGTCCAAGCGTTGGCTCGTCTAGTAATAGTACCGGGGGATCCCTTAGGAGGGCCCGGGCGAATCCCAGCCTAGCCTTCATACCCAGACTATACTCTTCGAATAATCTATCACTACTCCCCAACTCCTCCAAGCCCACTAGCTTCAACAAGTATTCTACCCTCCTACGCCTCTCCTCGCCGCTCAGCCCGTAGAGGGCTGCGAAGTATTCAAGGTTCTCCCTACCCGTCAGTTTATTATAGAAGCCTTTCTCAACGGTCAGCATTATCCCGATCTTCTCCCTAACCCTTTTAGCCTCCCTAACAACGTGGTGCCCCATAACCCATGCATCGCCAGAGTCCGGTATTAGTAGTGTTGATATGATCTTCACCGTAGTTGTTTTACCCGCACCATTAGGGCCCAGTAGCCCGACTATTTCGCCACGATAGATCTTGAAGCTTACCCCACGTAGAGCTTCAACTACTTGCTTCTCCCCACGCAGTAGTCCCTTCCGCTTCTTCGTAACATACTTTTTAACCAAGTTCTCCGCCACGATTACTTCCTGCTTCATCCCATTCCCCGCGGCTAGTATTGTATTATCCCCACATTATACATGGAGTCTTTAGGATTAATCATAGTAATAGGGTTTACTCTTCAAACTCCCTCCTTATCTCCTCGATCATCTTCTTCATCTCCTCAATATCCCTGAGCATCTTATCGATCTTCTCCTCATACCTCCTACTAGTTAATCCGGAGAAGGTGTCGCTCATGAAGTCCATGCTTGAGAAGGCTCCAGCCATACCCATGACTACGATGGTTAAACCCGCACCTATTACTACGAGTATTATGAAGATTATAAAGAACCATAAGTCTGCGCCAATCCTCCAGAGGTAGATGCCCATTACCCCTGCTATAGCCAGCCAGTAGGATACGATTACTGCAGCCAAAGCCCCAGCTCTCACTTCCCACACACCTCCATGATCCTCTCCGGTGAAACCTCCTCCTTAAAATAGACTAGCT
>JALWZC010000002.1:0-1002 GCA_027002875.1 Desulfurococcales archaeon | reverse complement strand
GACTAGCTCGTAGAACCTCAAAGCCCTAGCGGAATCCTGATCAATAAGTACAACCCTGCTACGGACGATACCGGCTTTCTCAAGCTTCAATAAATGAATCTTCGCCAGGGCCCTGCTAACCCCTAGCTTAGAAGCTATCTCGCTCAAATACATAGGCCTCCCCTCCCTAGCTAGTAGTGATATTATCCTCAATCTCAACGGGTGCCCCAGCGCATCTAGGAGCTTTGCATACGACTCGCACAACAACCCACCACCACTGTAACCAACTAATAATACGTTATCAAAAGATTACATATAAAAACTTTATTACACACCCCAATAAGCCATGATGTGCTCTCCTTTAATCCTCGAGGAAGCGTTTAAGAAAGCCCTTATAAATCCATAGGAAAACCATGAACCCAACGATCATCCCGGCAATCTTAGATAAAAGAAGGCTCCCACCAATTATGAAGACTCCCGCGTTAGGGTTCACGATAACTATGCCGAACCTCGACGGATCACATGTATAAAAGAAATAATCACCGATCCCGTGCACGAGGAAAACAGTAAATAAACCCAAGACCCCCGAAGCTAGGGAAGCTGACAACCCGTTGATGAAAGAAGACAATTTATTCTTAACAATAACCCCCCAAACACCATAAACACCAACATAAGCCCCGGCTGAGAGGACAAGTATAAAACCCAGCCCACTAAACAATAGGAAGTCCTCCTTATAAATTATCGGGTCATAGATTATCGTTACCAGATAAAACAGTATAAGGGCAGCCAAGTATAACACGCCGACGGGAAGGTAAAGCATAAACAGCTCCCGCTTCAAACTAAAAACATGAAGCTTTTGATTCCGTGCTTTACTTCTACAATAAACAACCCTGTACCTGATAATATACGTTGACAAAATTAATCCGATGAGAGGGGGCAGTGTAAGATACAAATAAGCTGACAAAGCGTAGAATAGCATCCATCTATACTTCAATGTAACCGGTGCATTATTAGCTGCTTCAA
>JALWZC010000001.1 GCA_027002875.1 Desulfurococcales archaeon | reverse complement strand
CTCTTGCCATTAGACCGCTCATATCGAATTGTCTTTCTAATATTTTTGTGCTGCCAATTCTCGGATCATTAATTTCATAGGTCCAACTTGGAGTTCCCTCGTCATAATTTACTACAAAAATAATATCGTCAAATCCTAATCTACATTTTAAATAATAGAATAATGCAATATAGAAATGATCAAAATCCCTTATAAGCTTATCATAATCCGTTTCACTGATTCTAAACCGTTTTTTAATTATTTTAATAGTATCTTCAGCACATTGCCTTGTTAAATTACAGATTAGAACCCTATTTTTAGCACTAAGTTTTCTACAAATCCTTGCTCTGTGGATATACTCTCGTGTGGTGGTAGCCTCGATCATTTGTTCTAGCATGTTTCGACTCACTTGCCTAAGTCCGCTTCTAAGACTATCTCGTAAATTCCTAGCTATTTTACTGGCAACTTGGTTAATAATAGACACAATATAATCAAAGCAGTATGTTTGGGGTAACATAATTATATATCCTCCTTCGACAAGTTTCTCGATATTGCCTAATTCGATATTTGCATCTAGAACAATACCATTCTTGTTTTGGTTAATCCAATTTAGACAATTTATTATACAATTAGACATTTAGCCCACCTTATTCATCAGCAACATGCTGTCTTAGAAGGTCCATGAAAAGATCTTCGAAGCCTTCAATAGGCTTACTAAGGTCCGGTTTTTCAAGTTTGTAATAACCATCGCTTCTTTTTCTCAAGAGGTAAAGGTTAACCTGTTCCCCTTTCAGTATCTGTTTAATAGCCCAGGCCATGACAAAGATATTGTGTGAGGTGAACATGAATATCTTGTCACTGCTTTTACTTGTATTTAATAAATAGCCTAGAAGCTTAACTAGTGTTGGAGGATAAAGGTGAAGCTCGATCTCGTCCACAGCAATAAACATAGGTATTTGTTTGAAAGCCTCTAAAACGATTAATAGGTAACTTATTTCTTTAATTCCGTCTGAAGATTTCAAAACTGGTAAATTGTAGCCGCTAGTATGCTTGTAGAATAAAGTGTTTTTCCTAACTTCTAGACTACCTAGGTGATTGAAGTATTTTGCGAAAGTACCTGTAATATTCTCTCGTAATTCTGGATCTAGAGCTGTATAGCCCAAGGCCATGACATATGTAAGAGCAGTATCTAAAGCTGTGGGGGACGAGAGCGAGTATAGGAGACCCATTAAATATTTATTATCTGGAGTCTTACATAAATCCCTAAAGTGTTCTTTTAATATGTCCTTAATAGCCTCCACTATTGCAGCGGAGACGTTCTCCTTGAAGATCTTTGATAATGACGCTCTCTTATAGACCTCCCGGAACACAGGAATGCTTAGGTAGAAAGATGCAAGTCTATTTGCCGAAAGGTATAAAGGAAAATAGTTATACTCTTTATCGGCTAGATCTGTCTCGATTAACGCTTTTATACTATTGATCTCAATACTGTCTACTCTGATTTTAATTTCTCTAAAGGGAGAATATGCCGCAATTAGATCTCGAACAAATTCACGACTTTCCCTAGTTAATTTCTTATATACAATAGCAGTCATTGTTGTGAGAAGTATAGATTTACCAGAAGATGTAGGCCCATAAACTATTGTTATACCCTTCTCTAATTCTAGCTCGCTTTCTTTTATTGGTCCTAAAACATTAATTTCTATTTTCATCCCTAATCCCATCTAGTGATCCCGATATTAAAGTAAAGCTAATTCTTCGCAGTATAGTAACACCTAGCTTTACAGTTCAGATATTCATTGTTTATATTCAAGCTCGTATATTTGTTTTTACAGTTATTAATTATTTGTTCGAACTATATAACTAATTGAATTAATGCTCCCAATACCGCTAGTATACCTAGTATTAGTGTGAAGTAGTAGAACCTAATACTCCTCGCTAGCTCGAGTAGGGCTTTAGCGCTTAGAATACCTATTATGTAGACTATTATGAACATAACTATCCAGTTGTTTACTGCGCTACCGGGTATTTTCAACGCGTTATATATTCCAGCGGCTAGTAATGCCGGTATTGCTAGGAGGAAGGAGGCTTCAACACATAGATCCGGCTTATAACCCATTAGGCATAGGTATCCCATTGTTAGACCGCTCCTACTAAACCCTGGTAAGACAGCTAAGCCTTGAAGAACGCCTACAATTATCCAGTCTCTAATTGATATCTCACTTTTTACCCCCTCACCGTGTTTTAGGAATAGTATAATGGTTGTAACTAGTAGGCCTAGGCCGAGTATTAGTAAGGCTATGCTACCGTAGAGTTCGCTGATCGATAGGTAAGCTATGTATAGGAGGCCTCCAATTATAAAACTGGTTAAAATGGATATAACATAGCCTTTAAGGAATGGATCCCATTTAAGCTTTAAAAAGTCAATTGTTAACCTGTAGGCTTTACGGTATAGTAGGGTTGTAACTGCGAGTCCGGAGGCTAGGTGTAGCGATAATACTGTTATATAGCTACTCTTTACTCCATAACCCATTAGTTTAGCTATTAAAATGTATACTCCACTACTACTAACAGGCCACCATTCAAACAATCCCTGCACGATCGCCAACAGTATCTGTGATGCATCCATCATTCTTCACTAAGTCTAAATAGTATAGCCGGCTCCAGCCATTGATGTAATGATTAAACACTGTAATTAACTATGTAGCCGGGTGTTTTATAATAAATTTATTGGACAGTTATACCCAGCCCTAACCTTTACTCGCAACTTTAATACATTCAGGCGGGACGTGTTCTACGAGGTATATCTTACTCGTTGCCCGGTAAACCATGTAGCCTTTCCCGATTAAGCAATCAGTATCGACTACTAGGAGAACCGGGATACCGTGTCTCCTACCAGTCTCGAGGGCGTCGCCTGGATCAATTGTTAGATGCACGTATTTCCTCTTCATAGGCTTAATACCCTCCCTGAGAATGCTTGGTAGGCTCTTAGTACTTGTTCCATGGTATAGTTTCCTCGGTGGATTATCTATAGCAGGATAATTGATCGTTACCGGTATGCTGTGCCCATACCGAGCCCTGATATATCCGTTTCTAACTTCAAACCTCTCCTTAGGGTCTAGGAGCGCTACTGCTATTACGTGCTCCCGGGTAACCCACTGGTATAGTATTCTATTCCTCCACTTCTCCCTAATACCATAGACGAGCTCATCAATACTAATCCATCCATCACTACTAATCCTCAACCCTGCCTCCCACGGGTAATGCCGTAGTAGCCCGCTCATAAGCTTGCTTAGCAAAACCCTCCGCTTAGCATCGAGGAACAACTCTGTTTTCACACCACAATGATACTCCTCCTCAACATAGCTTCCGCAAACCCTGCACCGGTAAATATTCCTCAAAACCCTCCACCCATCCTAACCCTAGAATAAGCACGGTATACGTTCTAAAACACGATAACCAGCAGCTACTAGTCCATGAATAGGCTTTATATACACCTATATTATTTACCCGGATCCCTCATATTATGTATCAATGTTTAATGGTTACAATAGGATGCGTAGAATAGCGTCATACATTAATAGATCATGTTATGGATTAGTAAGTAGTTCTTGGAAGTTATTTGTTGATTACTTAGGGGCGTGGTATTGATAGTTTGGAATATTTACGTGGTTAAGTAGAGGGTTTGAGGATTGCGTTTCACCGAGTTACCGGTGGATGCTAGACGATACATTTTTTACCATGTGCTTGTGTCTCCAGCTCTTATAGTCTGGTATGCTCTACCCTTCTACCTAGTAGAGATTGGGTATACAGCGCTGGAAGTAGGGTTTTTCTTCACTACTGCTCAGCTGCTCAGCATACCGTTAACACTATGGCTTGGGAAGATTTTCTCAAAGACCGATATTAGGAAGGGCTTTATTGTGATAGAATCCCTTGATTCAGTCTCCACACTGATCTATGGTTTAGCGTATGGGCCTATCCTACCCTTAATGATTATTATTGGGGAAGCAGTAGGTATAGGTTCTGAATCATTATACTTCCTGTACCCCGCTTATGAAAAGATCATTTATCCAGAGAATCGGATGGAGGAAGCCCTCGCCTGGCACCTCCGCTTACCCGAGATCGCCGTTATAGTTTCCTACCCGGTCCTAGGCTATTTCCTAGGCTATACTTGTAGTACACCGTGGTGTATGAGGTTATTCTTCATAGGTGTAGCATTGTATGGCTTGGTATTGATCGCTTATATCGCTAAGTACGTTAAGCCGATCGTTATTAGGAAAAACGGGGGATTAATGGAGAAAAAGAGTCTCCGCAAATACTGGGAGAAGTACAAGTACTATATCATTGTAGAAGTATTATTTACTACAGCGTGGAGCCTGGCTCCAAGCCTCGCACTAGTATACTACGTTGTTGAATGGCTTCATGGTAACATGTTCCACATAGCACTGCTTGAAGCAAGTATATCTACAGCTACATTAACCGGTACTTGGATCACGGATAAACTAGGTAGTAAATACCCCTTCAAGTATCTTTCAATTGGAACCCTTATAGCAAGCATCGGACTAGCTATTATGGTTTCTACGGCTATTTTCTATATTACGCTCATCGCAGTATATATTTTGAGGATTGGTGATTCAGTAGTATTCGTGTATAAACGATCGTGGCTGTACAGGCTAATGGGTAGGGAGGAGGCTTCAATAGTGTCCGCGGCCCTTTCCTCTATTAGGAGGAGTATTAGGATTATCTCACCACTACTAGTAGGTTTACTAGCAACGCTGGATCCCCGGCTACCCTATGCTGGATGCATGATCCTACTATTATCCACAATACCATTATATATTATAGTATCACGGATGATAAAGCCCGTATAAAAACCGGGCAAATACTTACCTGAGACAATATTAGTGAAGAATGGAGTCTAGAATAATTAGTTTATTATTGTTAATTACAGAATTCCGAGTATTTTCTTCTTAATTCCATTATTTTCACGATGCTCATTTACTATTAACTGCTTTAATTCTTAATTATGGCTCCCCTCATACATATCAGCGGCGGTAGATTATTCAGTAGTTCGACTTTTATAATCTTTATTGTGTTTCCATTATTTACGAAGTATATGCTTAATGCATCGATCGTTGGGGGACATGTTTTATTGATCAAGCTTTTATTCTTGAGATCATAGTATTCGCTTTCTAGGAGGTACTCTGTTCTATTGTTAATGTTAACCTTAATCAGAGTCACCTGTATCAATAGGAAGGTTGTACCATTTTCTAAAATAGTTAATCCTGGATCATCGCTGAAGTTCTCGATGAACCTCTGTATGCTTATATTATAGCTTTCAAGCACGGGCTTAACCCTGGGATCATTATAAATAGAAGCTAATACGTTCTTATCCGCCAATAACTCCCTTGCTTTATCAATGCTTACATTATAATTGTTTTCAATGAAAGCCTTAGGTATAATTATGATCCTGGGCCCCCTTACTATGTTGGAATCACTATTTATAATGCAAGTTATTAATAGTGCTAATCCCCTCCTAGAAGTATTAGGTATGTAGAGTTTAAGCACTAATAGATCACTGCTAAGCCTTCTAGACTCATTAATAATGAGGCTATTCCAGTCTGGAACTATACCACTACCATTAACTATACTAGAATAAGCTTCACTTTTCTTTATTTCACTAATTATCTTCGACAAATTATACTCGAAGCCATTAATTGCAGAATTCGACTTAACTATTTGCCCCGGCAATACATCGTTAATTCCTATGGATTTATTGATTATTGAATTATTTGAATTATAAACAGCGGCGATAGAGCCTGCAGAGTTAGTTATAAATATTATTAATAGGATTGGAGCTAGCCCATTATAGGTCAATTCAACCAACTCTTACTAGTATTCTGTCCTGTATTATATGTTTCGTGTTTTGTTTAATAAGATAATAAATATTATGCATACCTTGAATCTAGGAGTAGATATAAAATAAGCTATCAGCCTCCTCATGCAGAATATTTCCTTTTCAACCTCAAAACTATCCTACGTAGTGTATCTATCCTTAACGGTTCAATTTTTCTCTCAATTAATTGTTCAAATAGATTATAATCGTCAATTAATATAACCGACTTATCTCTTAATGCTTTTAGCCAAGCATTTTTCTCTAGGTTTTTAACGAATTCCTCTGGTGTTAGTGGGACTGGTTCTACTCCGGGAGGGGGTTGTGGTATTAGATCGTACCTGTCCAGTATCCTTACATTCCTAAATTTTTCCGATACTACTAGTAGGTCTATATCGCTCCACAGGTTATAGTCTCCGCGAGCGTAGCTACCGTAGAGTATAACGGTTACCCTTCCAAGCTCCTCCCTCAGCCTCCTTGAGTAATCCTCTACTATATCCAGCACTTTAAGCCATTGATCAAATCTACTACGCGGAATCCTCACACGCTTCAACTATACACTCCTCAACAACCCTTATGATCTCCTCGGCGCATCTCAACGATTCAAATGCATCCCTACTAGTATAGCTTTCATAGGGTGTTGATTCACCGGCCCATGCATCCGGGTATCTCGGGGGAATATACATCTTGTTTAGGAAAGCAATACATTCATGGAGCTCGTTGAGCCCGATACATATCTCCCTAGCCCTACTCCACAGTATTAGTAGATCATGGCCGAAGGATTCCAAGCCAGCGCCTCTAAGCAGAGCTTTCAAAGCGTATTCAACGGCTTGATGCCCTTTAAAACAAGCCCAGCTATAAAATCCTCCACTGATATCGGGCTTCATAGCCTCCAATGTATACTTGGCTTGCCTAAGCCATCTACGAGCCTCGGCACAGTCGAACAATTATGTTCCCCAATTATAGTTCTAGATTAACCGATAGTTATAGGGTTTATCTAGATTTCAAAGACTTTTACATAATACCTTTCTCGTATTAAGATACACCATCACACTTACCGGGTTACCGTTTAAGATCCTTAGTGTAATTCTGTAAATGGATCCTTTGGATCCATGGAAGCAGTTACAATATTGGTATCGGTGTAATAATTCTTATACGAGACCCTACCTTCCGATAAGTCATGCTTATCCTCTAGATCACTCGTATACTACTCTCCTTCTCCAGTAGCTTATATAGCTTTCCGTGCTCGAAGAATTTTCCCTCCCGTTTAAGCTCCTCAACTCTTCGGTAAACATTCTCCCAGAACTCGATTTCTTCTAAGACACTATCTAAGCCCTTCTCGATTAGAATGATTAATGCTTCTGATCTATTGCTAGCTATGTTATATTTTATCATCTTTTCAATAATCTCCAAATATCTCGCCAGCAGTCTAACCGAGATCACAGCAGATCTCTCCTTCAAGATAAACACCATAAACAATTGTGAACGATGTAAACATATTGTTTCAACTCTAATATGCCTAAACGGCCAGACCTGCCTGTTCCACCCCTACTAAACACTATTAATATGGCTAATAATTTCATACCATTAATAAGGAGTATACGATCACGAGATCTCTTACTGGAGATGATGCAGAAAAACTCCAGCAGCTATGCATCCATGAATAAGATGCCGTATAAATTATACAACTAGACCCTCAACAACAATGGGAGATTAGTGATCATCGCCCATGTGACATGGGCATTCTTCACTGGGCAGCTCGAAGGGTTGTAGGGGCTTCATCGTATAGTTTCCATTAGTAAACTCTATCTCTAAGGGATGCATCTCTACCATCATCCCCCTAGGCTCCATCCGCATGTAACCTGTGATGACAACGCTCTCATTGACGAATATGTATCTAGACATTACTTCCTCCGAAGGGGCTTCCACAACTGTACCATTCTTAAACCTAATGATCCAGTTACCTGTTAATGGAACATAGTATTCTCGATCACCACGAACGACTAAGCCGTTAATAGTAATGTTATATACGGTACCAGTTAGAACTGTTTTCTCATATAATTCACTAGGGCCGCTATCTTCACCGGACATGTGCTCAATCATTTCCGAGAACATGAAGCGCCATGGGCTTGCTAAAACTAGTATTGTTACTGTTGAGAATAATACGATTAAGGCTAGAACTACTGCGAGTACGAGTTTTGATTCATCACTCATTTTACCACCACTTGAAACGCATAAACCCCTCCACATGCAGGTCGGCTTGGATAAGCCTTTTTCCTCGAGGAGGGGCTATGCGTTCTTGGATTATGTTATGGTTTATACCCCTATTAAATTATTTGTACCGGTGAAAAAAGTTTAATAGTGGTATAATCCATAGCCTGTCATAGTGGTCTGATATGAACCTCATACCGTTAATTGCGAGGATCGATGAAGCTAAGGCTTTATCGGATGAAGTAAGGATCCTGATCCTAGAGTTGTTGTCTCAGAAGCCTATGAGTGTATATGAGATCGCTGAAGAGTTGAAGAAGAGGGGGCTTTACAAGGATATTAATACGATCAGGTATCATATACGATTGTTGAAGGATGCTGGCTTAATAAGTCTAGTGGGTGTTGAGGAGGTTAAGGGCGGAGTACTTAAATATTATGCTTCTAAACGGAAAGTCTACCCGGTAGAAGCCCCGCCGGATATTGAGGAGAAGATCAAGCCTATCTCGAACTATCTATATAACGACTTGAAGAAGCTGGTTTTGAAAACGGTTATGGAGAATAGAGAGGTTATCGTTGAAGCTGCAAAGAGCCTAAAACCCTGCCCCTACTGTATAACTAGACACTTCGCCGAATACATTATACTAGAAGCATTCCGCTACACACTTGGAAAATTAATGAATGATCCAGAGGTTAAGGAGGTTCTTGAGGGATTAGAACCCTATAGGCGGGGTTATAAGTTATAATTGTAGAGTTGAATAGTTATGAAACATGATCATCCTAATATTGGGCATACACATAAGCATTTTCATACACAATCGGGGATCGGTAAAGCCGGACACGGCGATCACTCGCACCATGATCACGCGGCTATGATAAGGGATTATTGGAGAAGGTTTATTGTATCCCTAACCTTGACATTCCCGATCATCATTTTATCTCCAAGTCTTCAATCATTCATCGGATTCAGCGTTGAATTCCCGGGTAGGCTGGTAATACTTTGGATCTTGTCAACAATAGTCTATATCTACGGTGGTAAACCATTCCTAGTTGGACTGGTTAGAGAAGTAAGGATGAAGCTTCCGGGTATGATGACGCTTATAGGTGTAGCGATTAGTGTAGCATACATTTACAGTTCGCTAGTAACATTCCTAATAACAGGTAAAACATTCTTCTGGGAACTTGCAATACTGATCGATGTAATGCTTATCGGGCACTGGATTGAGATGAAGAGTATACTGGGGGCTTCGAAAGCTGTTGAGAAACTTGTTAAAGCAATGCCTAGCACAGCCCACCTAGTAGGGGATGATGGATCAATTATAGAAGTACACGTCTCGAGGATTAAGAAGGGCGATAAAATACTAGTTAAGCCCGGCGAGAAAATACCGGTTGACGGCGTAGTCGTAGAGGGTAGTTC